>CAUZJF010000116.1:0-6947 GCA_963579975.1 Dehalococcoidia bacterium | reverse complement strand
CCAGGAGCTCCCACCACCCTCCCATTCTCGGGTTTTCCAGCCCTCAGATGTGTCCCATTGTCGCTGACGTTCTACAGAGGTACTTACCCCCCCACAATGGGCTATTGGGGGACACTCCATTTCCTGAGATATCTCTCCAACGATTGCTGTGAGCTTAGCCCCAGAGGGACATACCGAACCCCAGTCTTGCCATCTACTTTGACTAGCCGGTTCTTCCAGTCGGGGGGATTCATAGATATAAGTTCTCCCACCCTAACGCCAGTATCGAACAGGACCATAAAGATTGCGTAATCCCTGATACCCGAAGGGGTCTTCAAGTCACAGGAAGCTAGTAACGCCTTGATTTCGTCCAAGCTATATAGGGGCTGAGGGTCTATCCTGTACCTCGTCAGCTTTATTCCATCACAGGGACTACCTGCTATTTCCCCCTCCTCTACCAGAAATCGAAAGAATCTCCGTAGGGCTAGCTACGCCTCGTAGACCGTCTTGGCCGATACCCTTTTCTTGAGTAGAGCCAAGTACTGCCTGATATGCATCGGGGTCACTTCGGATGGGGGAACATCCAAATAGTGTTCTACGAACTTACGGGCATCCGCTGTGTAGTCCCTGATGGTAGTAGTTCTAAGTCCAGAAACCTCTAGAGACAACCGGAAGCCATGAGCCAATTCTGGGTAACCATACGCTCTAACCAAGAAAACCCCTCCTTCTTTGGAGGGGCAGAGGAAAACATTCTGTAGCTAGCCTAGCTAGTATCTGGCTCCGCAGGTAGGATTCGAACCTACGACAAGCCGGTTAACAGCCGGCTGCTCTACCACTGAGCTACTGCGGAGCGATCGGGGAGAACGAGGGCGTCAGGGCGTAGCTATTCTAGCATCGCGACGTTGGCACACTCAACAATACAAACAGCAGATCACTTCTTTTTGTTCGACGGGTACATCCGGATGTTAACCCTTTCGACGGTTGCCATGCCCTCGGCGATCGCCCCGTCGATGGTCGGTAGGAACGCTTCGATCTTTTCCGGACTGTCCACAATCTCCACGGCGATCGGCAGGTCCATAGACAGCCTGAGAACTCTGGTTGTATGGACCCTGCTGTTGGCGCCGAAGCCCATCAGGCCCCTGAAAACGGTTGCACCCGCGACGCCCTGCTCCCGGGCGGGCCTTTCTGACGATCCACTCGTAGAGCGGCAGTCCTTCGTGTTTGTCGGACTCTCCAATCAAGACGCGGAGCAGATGGCCCTCTTCAGGCAACATTTCTATCTCCTCATGCCAGGCGCGACAGGCTGTAGCCGGACCACACAGCCGCAAGGCCCAGCCCGACCTGGAGCGACACGTTGGCCACTGCTGCAACGGTCTCTCCGCCACGTATCAACGCCATCGTCTCATAGCCGAAGGTAGAGAAGGTTGTGAATCCGCCGAGCAGACCGATCAGAAGAAAAGCCCTGATTTCGGGACCGAACAGCTGGCGACTCTCGACCAGCCCCATGAGCGCCCCGATCAGAAGACACCCGACGACGTTTACCGTAAGGGTCCCGTATGGGAACGACGGCTTTTGGAGTAGGTCCTGTACCCAGCCACCGACGATGTAGCGCGCAACCGCTCCCAGGAATCCACCAGCCCCGACGCACAGAATCAGCAGCACTCTCGGCCTCCGGCCACAGGGTACCCGGTATTACCCTCAGACCTCAATGAGGATGGTCCGCCGTTTCAGCGGAGGCGTTGGACAGCCACCAGGCCGGGAGCGAGACGAGCGTCCTCAGGGAAGGAAGCCGGAGACCGCCTCTCTGGCACGCAGGAAGTAGCCCCGATCCTGCTCGATCGGGAAGACTCCGGCGGGCGCGTCGGGGAAGTCCGACAGCCATGCCGTGTATCCGCCGTCCCAGCGAAGGACAGACATGACCGGGCCGTCCGAGATGTCGACTCCTCCTGGCAGCATGGCCGACGCGAGCCCTTTGCTGTCGTAGCCTTCCGGAGACGTGGCGAAGGGAACGCTAATCAGATTGTATCCGGGCGCCAGATCAAGGGCGACCGGCGCGGCAAACGGCTGACCGGTCACCGACCAGACGTTCCCTGGAACCGGGACCAGCAGCCTGATGCAATACCCCTTCCCTGCCTCGATTTCGAAGTTCGAGGCAGGCTGGTCGGAAAAATCGCGAAGCCACGGGTCCGAATAGCCGCTGCCGCCCCACGTCAGAATAGAAGCGACCGGTCCCTCAGAGACATCGACGCCTGGCGGTAGTAACGCCTCAGCCAAGTCGCGGGCCCGTGTCGTCGTTTGGAACATCAAGGGGACGCCGACGAGGTTGAACTCGGGCGCCAGCGGGATGTCGACAGTTACCAGGGACGATCGCGTCGTAGGCGGTGGGCCTGGCTTCGCAGGCGGCGCACAACGGTAACCCTGGGTCGGCGCACCGCGCGCAGTAAGGCTCCGCCAGTCTAGGTAGGCCGGCCCGGCAGCTATCGCACACCACGCGTCCGTGTTTTTCCACATCCGGCGCAGCTTAGGGGCAGGACAAGGTCGAGTGCGGCTCCGATCACCGTCGAAAGCGTAGGCATCCGGAGTGTGGGCTATATGCGCTCGAACTTCCGCACGAGCCCGGAGGTGAGCTCCGCCACGTAGATGCTACCTTCCGAGTCGACGGAGATGCCGTGAGACCCCTGCAGTGTGCCCTTGCCGTCGCCTTCGTTGCCGCGCCAGCGTGTGATGGGATCGCCCTCGTGGGTCCATAGGCCGACGGCGCTGCCGTTGCCCTGCTCGACGACGTAGACGACGTCGTCTTTAATCCAGATGTCGCCCGGCATACTCAGGTCCGTCCACTGTTCGAGAAAGTTCCCATGGTCGTCGAAGATCTGGATACGGTTGTTCTCGCGGTCGCAAATGAAGACGCGGCTGTCCCTGTCGACCCAGATGTTGTGCAACAGGGCGAACTCGCCGGGTCCCGTCCCCCGCTCGCCCCACGACAGGATCAGCTCACCGTCAGCACTGAACTTATGCACCTTGTGACCACCGTAGCCATCGGACATGAAAATGTCCCCGTTGGGCGCCAGGGCCAGTCCCGACGGCATGTTGAAGGGCTTGCCACCGTGGGTGTTGGACGCCACACCCTTGTTTCCAAGGGTGCGCAGCAGCCTTCCACCCGGCTCATGCTCAGTAGCGATATGGAATTGCGTGTCGACGAGCCAAACGTTGTCGTTCGGAGCGATGTAGATACCATGAGGACTCGAAAAAAAGGTGCCTTCGCCCCACGAGGAGACGAGGTTCCCTTCGGTATCCCAGATCGTCAAAGGGTGGTCGCCGCGACTGAAGACGTAGACCTCATCGGCGGAGTTTACAGCCGCATCCGAAGCTATGGCGAAGCTCCAGTACTTTGGCATCTTCGGCCAGGGCACCGGCCTGTACTTGTAGTCGCCCGATCCAACGATGGTCATTGCGCTAGGCCTCCGATTCCCTTGCGAGGGCATCGCGGATTGTATGGGCCGGACAAGACCTCGTCAATCGGTTGGCTAAGGTAGCGTCAAGAGTAGTGTGTAAATTGGGCGAGGGGCCTTATCCCGCCAGGCAGTGTTCAGGTGACATTTGTGCAAGTCCTCCTTGGGGTAGTGGTGCTGGGTCCGAAATTTACTCTGTCGTAAACCGTATCTGAGAGTTATGACACCTGGGCGGGGAATGCGACAGGCAGGGGAAGCTGGGTACCCGGTACAGGTTATCGATTCCGGCGGTTGTCCTGTGTATTGTCGCTCTCCTCGTGCTGTGTCGGGTGACCAGAAAAACAAAAGGACAGACCTGTGGGGTCCGTCCCTCGACGAGAGCATAGTACATATGCTCTGTTCATGTCAGGGGGTGTTGCAAGTTTCCCAAGCTAAGGTTGAAGCCCTCTTGCCATGGCTGGTAAAATCTCGAAAGGTGGGGATTCGTCTAGTGGTAGGACGACAGATTCTGGATCTGTAAGCCGAGGTTCGAATCCTCGATCCCCAGCCAACTTTATTGGCCCTGCGTGGCGCATTCGTCTAGCGGCCAAGGACACCGCCCTCTCAAGGCGGAGATCACGGGTTCGAATCCCGTATGCGCTACCACCCCGTTCCTATCTGAGGCCCGTCGACCGGTGATCGACCGCCATCATCGCATGGTGGACCGCAGGATCAAGGCGGCCCGCTATTCCCACCACCAAGAGTCTGGACACCTTCGACTTCCTGACCATCCCCTTGCTCAACAAAGCCCTGGTGCTGGAGCTGGCCCGGTGCGAGTACACCGACCGTAAGGATAACGTCATCGCTGTTGGCAACAGCGGCACCGGCAAGACCCACGTCGCCCTCGGTCTCAGACGAATGCTAAGATAGCCTCGCCGCCCGGCCCCTGAACCCAGGATCAGAGCCACGGGAACCGACCGGCGGCGAGGTCCGGTGGAACAACATCACGCGACTCTGTTCGTCGTCGCTACCCCAATCGGGAACCTAGAGGACATCTCCCTGCGAGCGCTCAGGGTGCTGGGCGAGGTTGACGCTCTGGCCTGCGAGGACACGCGGCGCACGCGGCGGATCTTCGCAAGGCACGAGATTCCCAGCCCGCAAACTATCCTGTCCTATCGCGAGCACAACGAAGAGACTGCCGGCGCCCGCATATTGCGGCTGCTCGAACAGGGGAACTCGGTCGCGCTGTGCTCCGACGCCGGGTATCCCGGTATCAGCGACCCTGGTTACCGGATCATCTCCGCCGCCATCGACGGCGGGCACCGCGTCGAGGTCGTCCCCGGTGCAAGTTCCGTGGACACGGCGCTGGTGGCGTCGGGCCTGCCCACATCGAGCTACACGTTCAAGGGGTTCCCGCCGAGGAAATCGGGTCCTCGAAGGCGTTGGCTCGAAACCGAAGGAGACGCCGTCCACACCCTCGTGATTTTCGAGTCCCCACACCGACTGGCAAAGCTGCTCCTCGACGCATACGACGTGCTTGGAGACCGTCGTGCGGCGGTGTGCATCGAGCTGACGAAAAAGTTCGAGCAGGTCCAGCGAGGACGGCTGTCGGAGCTCGCGGAGACGTTCGCCGAGCAACAGATTAAAGGCGAAGTGACAGTCGTGGTTGCAGGAAAGTCGCGCAAAGAAAGTCCGGACGCGGAGGCCTACGGAGGCGGTTAAGAGGCCCCTGTTCCCTGAGATTAGGCGGTCAGCCAGCTCGACAGAGAAGCCCTCATCTCTATCTTCTCCCGGAGGCGGGAGAAGAGGTAAGACTCCACCCCTTTTTCATCCTCTAGGGTGCTGCTAACAACGTGCGTGGAGATTCTGTCACGCGCCGGGCTGGACCTCGGCCAGCAGGTCATTGACTTTCGACAGGGCCTCCCCAGCAGCCGTGGCCATGAACGCCTGGTCGCTCTGGAGAGTAGCTATCTGTCCGCCACGCCGAATCCACTTCTCGGCGACCTCTAAGGTCGACGTGAAGTGGCCAAAGGGGACCTTGTGTTCCTTACACTTGGCCAGAATGTGCTGGATCATCTCGTCGACCTCGGGCAGCTCGGGCGGGAACATCTGCGGGTGCCCCATGGAGAGGGTTAGGTCGGTGGGCCCGATCATGATCCCGTCCAACCCCTTGACCGACAGTATCTCGTCGAGGTTTTCCACCGCCTGGACCGACTCGATTTGGGGGAGGACCATGAGCTCGTTGTTGGCACGGGCCCAGTAGCCCGGCGGGCTCGCGTATTTCTCCGGGATTTTTGGCCCCCAGCTCCTGACTCCGTCAGGGGGGTACTTTGCGGCGGAGACCGCGTTCTCGGCCTCCTCCCGAGTGTTGACGAGGGGCACGATGACTCCATCCGCACCGACGTCGAGGACCTGGTTGATCAGCCACGGTTTGTTGTACGCGACCCGGATGACTATCTCCGATTCTGTCGGACCCAGACCCAACACAATCTCATTGAGACCACCAATATCAAGAGGCGCGTGCTGGGTGTCGATGAGCAGGTAATCGAATCCTGCCTGCCCGATTATCCGTAGGGACGTGGCATTGTTCATGGTAACGATCGTGCCGACGACCGCCTTGCCTGCCTGGAGCTTTGCCTTCATCTTGTTTATCAAACATCTGTCTCCTGATTGAGTGTTCGTCGAATCTCGCAACGACGGAGCCTAAAGGAACTCAGGGTTTTTGTAAAGGCTGACCTACAACAGGTGTGATAGGTCAGTGATTGTGACGCCCCTTAACTGTTCAGTGAAAATGTCACCATGGAGACAATCACGTTGAACAGGAAAGAGCAGCAGCGGGTCATGGTCTTGAATCGGATGGAGAGTAGAGAGCTGACGGCCGCCCAGGCGGGGGGGCTGATGGGCTTATTGGTGCGGCAGGTCCGTCGGTTGTTGGCGGCGTACCGTCGGGAGGGGGTGGGCGTTATCGCCCACGGCAATCGTGGCCGCCGGCCGCCGCATGCGGTCAGCGAAGCTGTTCGTGAGCGGGTAGTTGCCCTTGCCGCCGGCCCGTACGATGGTGCGAACCACACGCACCTGAGGGAGTTGTTGGCCAAGCGCGAGGGCCTGTTCTTGTCCCGGTCCACCGTGCGGCGGGTGCTACTACAGGCAGGTATCAAGCCTTCGCGCCGCCGCCGAGCACCCAAACACCGTCGCCGGCGCGAAGGCTGTCGTAGCCCTGGCCTCCTTCGAGAGTGGGCGCGGCAAGCAGAGGTACTTTCCCTCCGACGAGCGCGGGCCGCTTCGCCGGTCCCTTATCCGCCAGCAACAGATCGGACGAATTGTCGATGAGCCTCGTGATGGTTACGGAATCGACCGGTTCCAGCTGTATCGTTTGCATCCGTTCCTGCCTCCTGACCCTTGTAAGGGTCACTCATGACGCTTCAGAGATTCGATTAGTCGCGTCGTTCGGGCCTCACATTGTACCCTTGCAGGAAGCACCGGGGTTGTTAGACCGAACCGCAAGGAGCAGACGCGTAGAAGTAGTCGATGGCGTACACG
>CAUZJF010000115.1:0-6957 GCA_963579975.1 Dehalococcoidia bacterium | reverse complement strand
AAGGGCTCGAAAGAGAGGATCGTGCCGGTGCATCCGCAGGCCGCTGAGGCGGTCAACGAGTACCTTGAACAGGGCCTACCCAAGCTGGCCGGTAAGCGGTCCGGCAGGGCCGTGTTCGTGAGTCGCAGGGGCACACGACTTACGCGCCAGGGCCTCTGGTTGATCTTGAAAGGTCTGGCAAAACGGGCCGGTATACGAGAGACGATAACGCCCCACACGCTGCGACACAGCTTCGCTACCCATCTACTGCGAGGCGGAGCCCCCCTCCGTCACGTCCAGGAGCTCCTGGGACACGCGAGCATAACTACAACACAGGTTTACACGCATCTGACGTCCGAGCATGTCAGGGCGGAGTACGAAAAGGCCCACCCGCGCGCTGGCTAAGGGGCGCGTTCAGGACCGGAGGAAAGACAAATGCCGAGTAAGGGTTCCAAGAGGGCCGCAAGCCAGGCAAAACTAAGACAGCATAAGCGCCGTGGTCGGGGCGCCGCCCAGGCGTTCGACTCGGGTCCTACGGAGTCGTCGAAGCCGGCGACCGCCGTCGCCGAGGTGGAGGAGACGACTGCGTCGTCGACATCCGCAACGGCTCCGGCACGACGCCAGAGGCGGAGGCCTGGGCAAGCAGCAAGCCTCACCTACACTCACCTGGACCGTGAGCTCAAACGAATTGGGGCCACAACCGCTGTGATTTTCGCATTGGTGGCCGTTGCCGCGTTCTTTATTAGGAGCTAGCTCCGGGCGGTAGCCCCCAGGCCACCAGCTTTCCAAACACTCCTTCGTATCGAGTCGGCCCAACAAGGTGTGCTCCGCTCTCCGGTGTGATGTCGTTCTGAGAAACGAAGCGATGAAGAACCCGAGGGCGAGCCGCTGGGGCTGCCCGCAGCGTGGAACAGCCTCTCTGGGTCCCTCGCTTCGCTCGGGATGACAAACGCAGGTTCACTCGTTTGCTCTCATGACCACGACAACCGCCAAGCGAGACTTCTCGGAGCGGCTTAAGGCTACCCCTGCCGAGCCCGGCGTCTACGTCATGAAGGGCGCCGAAGGCGAGGTGCTCTACGTCGGCAAGGCGGCGAGCCTGCGGAACCGGCTGCGCTCGTACTTCGCCAGCGGGTCGGGCCTCGCGCCCAAGATCCGCACCATGGTCGGGCACGTCGTCGACTTCGAATTCATCGTCACCGAGTCCGACTCCGAGGCGCTGATACTCGAAAACAATCTGATCAAGCGTCACAAGCCGCCCTATAACGCGCGGCTCAAGGACGACAAGACCTATCCGTTCATCAAGATCGACATCTCCGAGGAATTTCCCCTCGTCTACATCACGCGGAGGGTCGCCAACGACGGCGGGCGGTACTTCGGCCCGTACGCCAGCGCCAAGAGCGTCCGGAAGACCCTCGCGCTGCTGAAGAAGCTGTTCCCGTACCGCTCATGTACCAAGGAGATCACGGGTTCCGACCCGAGGCCGTGCCTGGACTTCCACATCAACCGCTGCGTCGGCCCGTGCATCGGTGCGGCGAGCAAAGAGCAGTACGCGGAAATCATCGACCAGGTCATCCTTTTTCTCGAAGGCAAGTCGGAAAATGTGACCCGAGCGCTTTCGAGACGGATGCGCGTCGCGGCGGAGGGTTTGGAGTTCGAGAGCGCGGCTGCCCTACGGGACCAGGTCCGCGCCATCGAGCGTGTGAACGAGGGGCAAAAGGTCGCGAAGCTGTCGTCGGAGAACCTGGACGTCATCGCGGTGGCGTCGGGAGAGGACGACGCGTGGGTCGAGGTCTTCTTCGTGCGGCGGGGCAAGCTGATCGGCCGAGACAACTTCACAATGGCCGGCACGGCGCAGGAGGCTCCAGGGCAGATTCTCAGCGCCTTCGTCAAGCAGTTCTACAACGCCAACCCCTATATCCCATCACGAATCCTGGTCGAGCACGAGATGGAGGACCTCCACGCGATCCATGAGTGGATCGAGGCGAAGCGCGACGGGCCGGTGAAGATACACGTCCCGCTGCGCGGGGAGAAGCGAAAGCTGTTGCGAATGGTCGCCGCCAATGCGGCCCAGGGCCTTGCCCAGAGGCGCGTCAAGCGCACGGCGGACGCCGACCTGGACGCAGCCATGGCCGAGCTGCAAGAAGCTCTCAGCCTGCCCGACCTGCCCAGGCGCATCGAGTGCTACGACATCTCGAACATCCAGGGCACCAACCCCGTGGGCAGCATGGTCGTGTTTGAAGACGGCAAGTCGCGGAACCAGCACTACCGGCGCTTCAAGATCAACACCGTAGACGGCATCGACGACTACGCCTCGATGCGGGAGGTCCTGACCCGACGCTTCAAGCGTATGGCCAAGGACGTCGACGCCAGGTCGAACGGTGAGGCTCCAACCGCTGAGGCGTCGGAGGGCGCGTGGGCAACGGTGCCTGACTTGGTGCTGATCGACGGCGGCAAGGGCCATCTCGGCGCCGCCCTGCAGGTCTTCCTCGACCTCGGTATTGACTTCATCCCACTGGCAAGCCTGGCGAAGGAGAACGAGGAGCTCTTCGTGCCCCAGTCGCCGGAGCCGATCGTCCTTCCGCGGGACTCGAAAGCGCTCTACCTGGTGCAACGGGCGCGGGACGAAGCGCACCGGTTCGCGATCACGTTCCACCGGGAGCGGCGCTCCAAGGGGTCCGTAAGCTCGGCGATGGACTCGGTGCCGGGTATCGGCCCCAAGCGCCGGCGGACGCTGCTGCGGCGCTTCGGCTCCGTCAAGGGCATCCGGGAGGCCCCCACCGCCGATATCGCCGCCGTTCCGGGCATGACGCTGAAGCTGGCGCAGGCGCTGAAGCAGTACCTTTAGTACGTCCGGGCCGCCGGGCTTGCGGGCGCCGATAGCCGTGTGCAGCCGGCACGGAATGAGATATGTTACTCCCGGATGAACATGTATCAACCAGGGTTTGACTAGTGGCCATTCGAAACCTCGCCATTACAGCGTTGATTGGCATTGGCCTCGCGCTCTTCACTATATGGGACCGGGAGCTACGGGACCAAGCCGATGATTCGGAGGTGTTCACCGATTGGTTTGGATGGCTAACAACCGCAGGCGGCGGGTTGCTTATTCTCCTCGGGTTGGACTGGATAGTCGCGCTGTCCCTGCAAGCAAGGCCATGGAACGTGGTGTTGGAGCCTAAACACCCCAACACGATCACGAGCCGCAACAACCTGGCCGCCGGCTATCGCGCGGCCGGCCCGCCCGGCCGCGCGGATCGGCTCCTTGGAAGTGCGTAACATTCCCTGACAGCGAGCACCAGAAGACCTTCGCTATTCCTCGATGCGGAAGATGCCTAGGGAGTAGTCGATGACGGCTTCTAGCTCCTCAAATCGCTCTTTGAGAGCCAAGTAAGTCACATTGAATCCGACGCCGTACTCGTTGAGATGAATCAGGCGCTTGCCTCGTATCGAGCCTCCCAGGCCGCTGATCTTCAGAAGTACGGCGTCCAACCCCTGAGACGTCGTGGTCCGCATCTCCGATATCAGCTCGAAACCCGCAAAAGCAGAAGAGACCACCTCCAACACGATGTCCACGTACTCGTCTAGAGTGACGTCTTCGAGTTCAAATGCAGCGAGGTCTTCTTCAACGACTACGAATTCGGCGCCCTGAGGCCCGACGTAGTAACCGGTGATTTCCAACGCGGGGTCCAGAGCTTTTTCTTGCCAGCTCGTGGGGAACTGGATCGAGAACCCGTAGTCATCGTTCTTGTGAAGAGCCATCGGGCCGTGGGGGCTGCTGTCCACCTGGAACATCATCCCCTCCTGAGGATAGCGTTCGCGCCGGCGACGGTGTTTGGGTGCTCGTCGCCGGCGCGGCGTCTTGATGCCTGCCTGTAGTAGCACCCGCCGCGCGGTGGACCGGGACAGGCCCTCGCGCTCAGCCATTAACTCACTCAGGTGCGTGTGGTTCGCACCATCGTACGGGCCGGCGGCAAGGGCAACTACCCGCTCACGAACAGCTGGCTGACCGCATGCGGCGGCCGTCAGCTCTCTACTCTCCATCCGATTCAAGACCATGACCCGCTGCGGCTCTTTCCTGTTCAACGTGATTGTCTCCATGGTGACATTTTCACTGAACAGTTAAGGGGTGTCACAATCACTGACCTATCACACAATGCGATTTGAAACTTGCGTGCTACTTCCCCCGGCATTACCATGTCTGGCAGCGACCGATTGGAGGCCCGCCTCGGTGACGATATCCGGCCTGGTGGATTCCAGTACTCTGCCAATGACCATCAAGCCCATGCTCGCGCACCTTACGCGGGAGCCCTTCGACTCGCCGGACCACATCTTCGAGCTCAAGTGGGACGGCATTCGCACGCTCGCGTTCATCGAGGACGGCAAGCTCCGGCTTCAGACCCGCACCCTCCGCGACGTGACGTCCCAGTTTCCTGAGCTCCACGAGCTACCACGGTCGGTCAAGGCCGATCAGGCCGTGCTCGATGGGGAGCTTGTCTGTTTCGACAAAGAGGGGCACCCGAGCTTCCAGCTCATGTCACGCCGCCTCCACCGGCAAGAGGCCGGACAGACCGTCCACCGCCCACGGGCCCACTACGTCGCCTTCGACATCCTGTACGCTGATGGACGGTCGGTCATGGACGAGCCGCTAATGCTCCGGAAGCAGCTCTTGCAGTACGTGCTCGACTCGTCGGACGTAGCGCAGCCGTCTGAGTTCATCGAGAACGACGGCAAGGCGTTCTTCAAGGCGACCTGCGACCACTCCCTCGAAGGGATCATGGCCAAGGAAAAATCGAGCGCCTACTATCCCGGTAAGCGAAGCCCAAGCTGGCACAAGGTCAAGCGGGTGAGAGAGTGCGAGTTCGTTGTCGGTGGCTACGCTTTTGGCGGCCGGCGTAAGGAAATGTTCGGCTCGCTGCTGCTCGGTCTGTACGACCGGAACCAACGCCTGGTGTTCGTCGGCCAGGTAAACAACGGCTTCACCGCCGCGGAGGCAAAGCGCATTCATTCGGTCCTGCAGTCCCTCCACACCGACGCCAGTCCTTTCGAGAGCGAGCCGCAGCTTCAGAAGTTCGTCTTCTGGTGCCGTCCGGAGATCGTCTGTCGCGTCGAGTACGGCGAGTTCACGATGGACGGAAAGCTACGATACCCCGTGTACGTGACGCAGCGTGAGGACAAGTCGCCGTCGGAGTGCAAGATCGACCACTCGCCCGGCTGGCCCAGTGCGTTGCCCGTCGGATAGCTCCATCGGCGAGATTCGCGCCGCATGGTTGGGCGCGTCACGACAACCGAAAAAAGGCCCCATTGTTTCCTTCCGCCAGGTTCGCGTCGGCGGCTGGAGTGGGCATGACCAGTTCAAGGAAGTGAAGGTATGCCAAGGACGATATGGAAGGGCGCGCTCAGCTTCCGCATGGTGGCCATACCGATCAAGCTCTACCCTGCAACGCAGAGCAAGGACATCGCGTTCGTAACCCTTCACAAGACGTGCACCACATGCCTGCGGCAAAAGCGGTATTGCGAGGCCGACGACGAGTACGTCGATTTTTCCGACGTTGTGCGGGGATACGAGTACACGAAAGACCAGTTCGTCCGCATGGAGCAGCAAGACTTCGAGAGCCTGTCCCTGCCATCCACCCGAAACATCGAGATCACTCGCTTTGTCAACCTCACCGACATCGACCCTCTGTTCTTCGACAAGAGCTAGGTCCTGGAGCCGGAGATGGTCGGACAGAAGCCCTTTGCCCTCCTGAAGCAGGCGCTGGAAAAAACGAACAGGATCGCCATCGCCAAGGTCTCTCTCCGCCAGAAGGAGCATCTCTGTACACTCAGGCCCTTCGACGCCGAGATGATAATGGCGACCATCTACTACCCGGACGAGATACGCGGCTACCGAGACCTCGACATGCCTGAGACCGAGGCCTCGGTCAGCGAGCAAGAGCTCACGTCGGCGACCATGCTGATCGACCAGATGACCGGCGAGGTCGAGCCGGAGCTTTACCAGGACGAGTACCGTGGCGCCCTGGAGAAGGTGATCGAGGCGAAGCTTGGCGCGCCGGACGCCGTCGTAGCGGCGCCCGCGCCGTTGCAACAAAAGGTCGGCGACCTGATGGAAGCGCTATGGGCCAGCATCGAGTCGGCCAAGTCGGCCGGCAACGGAGACGCGTTAGTGACTCAGGACGCCGGAAACGAAAAGGAAACGACGGCACGCACGTCTGCGTAGGATTACTACGCCACCCTACCAGCCTCTTCGACTTCTACCGCGTCGGCGAGTTCAAGGAGCCGCCGCCAGGTACATAGCCGGTCGAGCGCGTTCAGTGTTTGGCCCAGAACTCGAAGAAGACGCTCTCGTCGAATTCGGAGCCGACCGTGTGGCCCTCGCCGGCGAACTCGACGAAAACTGACTCGATGCCCGCCGCTACCAGTGTGTCATGCGTTGCTTTCACGTCAGGCTTCCACCTGTCGTCATCGGCCCCAACGCCGTTGAACACCGCGCGCCCTTCAGAGGGCCTTGGCCCATCTTGCTGGGTCCTGAGCCTGAAACAATCCCGGGGCGCCGAGCAGGGTGGCAAAACGCTCAGGGTGCAACAGCATTGCCCCGAATGCCGCGATTCCACCGTTCGAAAGACCGGCAATATGGATCTTCTCGGCGTCGCCGCCATAGTACGCCAGTACCTCGTCGAGGACCGCGAGAATTGTCACGGTCTCGAATCCAAATTCGTCAGGAGAGTAGGGAGCGACGAGACGAAACGCCTCGACTCCCAGCCCTTCCGAGAAGTAGTTGCTTCAAACCCGTTGGGCGCCTCTTCCGGTACCGAATCCGCCGGCAAGAAAAATCACCGTCGGGCTGGTGGTGCTATCGGTCGCCGGATGATGGACGAAGTATGGGCTAGCTGGCGTTCTCTCGATCTCCTGCAGCTCGTCCATCTCGGCGGGTTGGTAATAGGACGGTTTCTCGGGCGCGTCGGCGCGCACCATATCGACTTC
>CAUZJF010000114.1:0-7053 GCA_963579975.1 Dehalococcoidia bacterium | reverse complement strand
AAGGAGAAGTTGGTGCTAAAACCCAAGATTGATAGCGCTCAGCAGACAGCCCTCGACAAGGCCCAGAAGCTAATGCCGGGCGGTAGCAATGGCAATACGATCACGATGGACGTTGTGATCGGCGGCGGCCGTGGAGCGAAAGTATGGGACGTGAGCGGAAACGAATACGTCGACTACGCTCTGGGCTCTGGGCCGATGTTGGTCGGACACGCCCACCCGGAAGTCGTCGAGGCGGTAGTCGAGCAGGTCGAGCACGGGAGCACATTCTTTGGCCTGAACGATCCGGCCATTCGCCTGGCCGAGGAGATCGTGGACGCAGTGCCCTGTGCGGAGCAGGTTAGGTTCACGAGTACCGGTAGCGAGGCCACCTTCTTCTGCATGCGGGTAGCCCGCGCCTACCGGCGGCGAGACAAGATCCTCAAGTTCGAGGGCGGCTATCACGGAATGAACGACTACGCACTGATGAGCATGGCGCCGCACGACCCGCCCGATTTTCCACGTCCGAAGGCGGATTCCGCCGGTATACCCGAAGCACTCCTATCCGAGACGCTGATCGTGCCGTTTAACGACCTCAAGACGACTACAGAGATAATCGAGCGCCACCACGACGAGCTGGCGGGCGTCATCCTGGAGCCCGTCCAGCGCGTCCTAGCGCCCCAGCCGGGGTTCCTCGAAGGGCTCCGTGAGGTGACGCGGCAGTTCGAAGTCCCGCTGATCTTCGACGAGATCGTGACAGGATTCCGACTGGCCTACGGAGGCGCTCAGGAGTACTACGGCGTCGAGCCCGACCTGTGCGCCATCGGTAAGGTGATCGGTGGCGGATTTCCTCTTGCCGCCGTCGCCGGCCGCAAGGAAATCATGGACCACTTCGACGCGGACAAGGTCGACAGGACCACCTGGGTGATGCAGGAAGGGACTCTCAACGGCAATCCAATCGCGGCAGCGGCCGGCCTGGCGACTTTGAGCGTTTTGAAGCGCGAAGGGGTCTATGAGAGGCTATTCCAGGTCAGCGAAAAGATCAGATCGGAGCTGCGGCGCCTCCTCTTCGAGGCCGAAATCCCGGCGCAGGTGTCGGGAGTCGGCCCACTGTTCGATGTTCTGTTCCAGGAAGGCGAGCCCATCGACTACCGTTCGGTGATGGACCGCGACCTCAAGAAGACATACCGACTCAACCGGCTGCTACTCGAGCGAGGCGTATACAAGAACGACACGAAATACTACGTCTCGACGGCCCACGGCGACGAAGAGATCGAGCTTACGCTTGACGCCCTCCGATCGGCCATTCAGGTGCTCTCCACGGACTAGGAACTCTATCGCCAAGGCCCACTCTCTCGTCTTCCTCATTCGTCGTCTTCGCGGTGGCTCGCGGACCCATCCACCAAGAGGGAACGGCTGCTCCGAATTTCTTCATCTCGTACGGTTTGGGCGAAAGAGCGCTATAAAAGTGCTTGACACACTGCCCGATCCCCCATATGGTTCAGCCGTTGGGGCTCGGGGAAAGACGTGAGCCGGATACTGGCAGTTCTGAGCCCGGCGTCAGTGCAGTCGATCTGTGTTTAGATCTCTCCCACCGGTGCGCAGTTAGGTTGCTCAAAAGCCTGCTGGCCGCAAGTCCAAATTAGCCTGAGTTGAAGACGGCAGGGGCGGTTGGCGCTACGCTCAACATCGTACGCACGCGACGGGTTCCGGTAAGGTTTTTTCAGGGTACGTCCGCTTCGGACCGCTCCAAAACAGCGTGCCTTGGGAGTGAGTCTTCCGGCCCCACGCTTTCCCAAAGCCGGCCGAGTTTCTCCCGGAGCATGGCGGTCGGTAACAAGAGGTGACTCATGCCGCTCGGCGCGACTTCAGTAAACGTAGTTAGCGACGGTACCTTTCTGCTCGACGGCGGCGCCATGTTCGGCCCGGTCCCAAAGGCGACCTGGGAACTGAACATGAAGCCGGACAGGAAAAACCGGATACGCCTGGGGCTGAACTGCCTGCTGATCCGGACGGCGGGCAGGACCATCCTGGTCGACACGGGCGCAGGCTCCAAGCGGACCGACAAGTTCCGCGACCTCTACGGCCTGAACGGCAACAAGCTACTGAGAGACCTTCGGAAGCTGGGCGTGACCGCCCGAGACATAGACACGGTCGTCCTGTCCCACCTTCATTACGACCACAGCGGCGGCTGCACGAAGCTGGACCGTTCCGGCAACGCCGTTCCGACCTTCCCGAAGGCGGAGTACGTCGTTCAGCGATCATCCTTGGAAGAAGCAACCGAGCCCAACGAACGCGGCAAGGACACCTACTATGAGGACGACTTCCTGCCGCTTGAGGAAGCCGGGGTTTTGAGGTTGCTTGACGGCGACGCCGAGATCGCACCGGGGGTCAACGTCAAGATGACGAACGGCCATTCGGCCGGGCACCAGGTCGTGTTCGTCGAGGCCGGTAGCGAGAGAATCGCTTACGTTGCCGACTTGATTCCGACTCCGTTCCACGTCCCACTGACGTGCATCGGCGCTTTCGATCAGTCTCCCAACGACACGCTGGCTGAAAAGCGGGACGTGATACAGACCGCCATAGAGGGTGGATGGCTGCTAATCTTCGGACACGCCTTCTCGCAACGTGCCGGGTACATCGAGCAGCGAAACGGAAAACCCCAGCTCCTGCCGGTAGAGGTTTAGGCCCGCCAGGCGGTCTTCGACCCGTCGAAAGAGTTGCTGTCCACCTCCGCGACGACCAACTCACTCCTCTGATCCACCAACCTGGCAGGGGTAATCCGGTTACGCAGCGGCTCATCGCTCTCGGCCACGACCCTGATGTAATTGTCGGTGAGCCCGACCCACTGGTCCGTTCCGTTTTGCCTTCGCCGGTCCTCCCAAAGGACCGGCCGCGTGCTTCCCAGCGACCGCCTTCTGAACTCGTAAGCGTGCTGTGACGAAAGGTCTATCAGCTTCCCTACCCTCTGAGATTTCGTGGCGGCGTCTACGTGTCCGCTGAAGTGGGCCGCACTCGTACCTGGTCTCGGCGAATAGGGGAAGACGTGCATCGAAGCGAAAGCGACCAGGTCGCAGAGCGCGTACGTTTCTTCGAAATCCTCTGGCGTCTCTCCCGGAAAGCCGACGATTACGTCTGTCGTTAGCGATGCGCCAGGCACGGTATCTCGGACCAATTCGGCCGTCTCAAGGTACTCGCGTGCGGTATACTGCCGGCGCATCCGCTGCAATATTGTGTCGCTTCCGCTCTGGAGCGCCAGATGGAAGTGTGGACACAAGCGCGGGTCAACCCACAGCTCCAGTAAGCCACGGTCGATCTCATGTGGCTGGACGGACGAGACCCTGATTCTCGGCACCTTCGTCTGCGCCAGGATGCGCCGCAGTAGTCCGGTCAGATCGATGTCGGACAGATCGAACCCGTAGGACCCTAGTTGAGTGCCTGTCAGCACGATCTCCTTGTATCCAGCGGTCGTGTGCCGCTCGATCATGCGGACTATATCCGCGGCTGATATGCTGCGCTCTCGTCCACGTACCTTTGGAACAATGCAGTAGGCACAGACCTGGTCACATCCTTCCTGGATCTTCACCACCGCCCTGTTGCGGCCGACACGCTCGACCACCTCTGTACCCTCGGCGCACGGAGTAACCGACTGTTTGCGCCACTCGATTATCTTCCGGACGAGACCTGCCTTTTCGAAATTGCCTGCAACGAAGTCGACTTCATCCAGGCTCTTCAGCGCCTCCGGGGCCCGTTGTGCGTAACAGCCCGTCGCGACCACTGTGGCATCGGGATTGCGGCGGCGTGCAGCCCTGAGGGCTTGCCTGGCCTTTCGGTCCGCCACGTGAGTGACTGTGCACGTGTTGACCAGGTAAACGTCGGCCGGCTCGTGGGAATCGACCAGGCGAAACCCGGCGGCCACGAACTCAGCGGCCAAGACCGATGAGTCGGCCTGGTTGAGCTTGCAGCCGTGGGTCTCCAAGGCGACTGTTGGTACTGGTTCAGTTCCGCTTGTAATCAATTGCCATCCTGGGGGACGATGCTTGGGATCTGGTGACAATTATAGTCGGGTCACCAAATCGATGGACCGGCCACTGATCACCACTGCGTCGGCAGCCTAACTGACGATACCCATCGGAACGAGGCGCCTATTTCACCTTCTGGACCTTGTAGTCCGCCGCGCCGTTGCGTTGCTCCTGTGCGGGGACCCCGGCTATCGTCGCCAGCTCCTCCAACTCGGACGTGAACGAGGTCAGAGAGTCCTTTAGCTTGCCATAGGCGGTCCGGGTGCTGTCGGCCTGGCCGAGGTGAGACTGGAACAGCTTGTTGAGCGCGGCGAGTTCTAGCTTTCTTTGTTCCTGGCGCGCGTTGAGCTCGTCTACCATCTCTTCCAACTTTCTCTGGTAGGCTTTGTTCTCCAGAGCCAAAGCCCGTCTTGAAAGGGCATGCTAGACGCGAATGATGAAGTCCGGCAATGAGACGGGCTTGTTGACATAATCAAAGGTCCCTTCACGCATGGCCTTGACGCCTACGGAGACGTCGGCTATTCCGGTCAACATGACCACTGCGACGTCGGGATCGTTATCCTTTATCTCGGGGAGGAACTCTATTCCAGACTTGCCAGGCATCGTGATATCCAACAAAACGAGATCGAATTTCTCGTCGCTCATGACCTACGCGGCCTCGGCGGGGCTTCTGGCCACGGACATGTCGTAGCTCGCCCGTCCCAGACCTCTCCTGAGCATTTCTCGTATGTTCTCTTCGTCGTCTACTACCAGGACGCGGGCAACGGTATCGGTCATTGGTCGTCTCTTTCTCTTCAGTTCCTTAGGATAGCCTCGCGAAGCTCTTCATGTCGGAACGGCTTGCTCACGGTGGGGTTGCCGGTGGAGTCCAGGAATTCGCGGGTCTCGTCACTCAGCGTGTCTCCGGTGACGAAAATGACCTTTGAGGCGACTTCCCCGTTTAGCTCGGCGAGGCGCTCGTAGAGCCGTCGGCCGCCGATCCACGGCATCTTCAGATCGAGAAGGATTCGGTCATACAGTCTCTCGCTGGCCTTCAGCCAACCCTCTTCGCGCTGCCTGCGACATCGACGTCGAAGCCATCCTCCGAGAGCTTCCTCGACATCAGCTCTCTGATCGACGGCTCATCGTTTATCACAAGAACATGTTTCGTCGCTCTCGCGACGTCGTCACGATCCGGCTCGTGGATATCTTCAACTCCTTCCGGACCGACCACTGGCAGTTCGACGTGGAAGGTCATCCCACCTTCGAAATTGGTTTCGGCCCAAAGGTCCCCGCCGTGCTGCTGGACGATCCCGTAGCTGAGACTGAGTCCAAAGCCAGTGCCCTTACCGACCTCCTTGGTCGTATAGAAGGGGTCGAATAGCTTGGCAAGAGCGTCCGTGGACACTCCGGGGCCGTCGTCAGAGACGCTGATGTCGATTTTGTCCCCCACGATCTCGGTGAGTACCTTGATGCGACCGCCTTCGCGACCCTGTGAAATTGCCTGTTCAGCGTTGGTAAGCAAGTTGACCAGCACCTGGAGAAGTTGGTGTTCGTCTACCATGGTGTTCGGGATGTTGTCCAGAAGTTTGGAGATGACCTCCACGTTGCTTATTTCAAACTCGTAGCTTCTGAGCTCCAGCACCCTCTCGATTGTCGGGGTGATCGACGTATACTGCTTCTGGGGCTCCTGCCTCCGTGCGAACGACAGTAGGTTTTGGACTACTTTAGCGGCCTTCTGGGAGTCGCTCCGAGCCTGCTCCGAAAGATTTTCGTCCATCAGGAGCTCTGAAAAGCCCAGGATGCTGGTGAGCGGGTTGTTTATCTCGTGGGCCAGGCCAGCCGCCAGGTCTCCGACGGACGCCAGTCTGCTGGCCTCTTGTAGCCGTTCCTCGGTCTGCTTGCGATCCGTTATGTCCTGGAACGTACACCGAATGCCGATCTTCTGGCCCGATTCGTCGCTCAGAATGCGCTCCTCGATCAGCAGAGCAAGGGTGCTCCCGTCCTTCCGTTCGTATGCACACTCGAATGGGCCGGCCAACGGGACATCCGCGGCAATCCGGGCTCGGACCGTTCGACCGCAGTCCTGGTCCGCAGCGAACTCCCAGATTGGACGGCCCAGCATTTCTTGCTCGGCATATCCAAGCATCTCCAATTGCGTTTTGTTCACTCTCCGGATGTAACCGTTGGAGTCCAGCTCGCAGTAGCCAACCGGAGCATTGTCGTACAGGTCCCTGAACCGCATCTCGCTGTCTCGCAGCGCCTGGTCCGCGGCCCTCTGTGCAGACACGTCCCGGGCGACAGCATGGATTAGTCATTCTCCTCCCAGTTCGACCAGTCTCGCGCTAACTTCGACCTGGACCAATGGAGATTCATCACGACCGCAACCAACCTTCCAGGCATTTTTGCTGCAGACGACGTTCGAGCGGGCAGCACTAAGCAGGTCGCCAGCGCGACCGGCGAGGGTGCTACGGCAGCTTTGATGATCAGGCAATTCCTTGAGAAGACCGAGGACAGCCGTGGATACCGAGGAGAGTAGCGCTATAATCAACGTATAGCCGCAGCCGAAGCGGTCATGGAGGCGAATTGACAGACGCTAAGATAACGATGTACGGCACTAGGTGGTGCATCGACTGCATCCGGGCCAAGGACTTCCTGGGACGCCACGACGTCCCATACACCTGGGTCGATATCGATCGAGACCAGGGCGCGGCGGACCATGTCCGCGGGCTCAATGACGGGAAGCGCATAGTGCCGACCATCGTGTTCGAAGATGGGTCCATCCTGGTCGAGCCGACTAACGCAGAGCTTGCGAGCAAGCTAGACATTCGGCGCAAAGCTTCCTGAAGGCTATCGGGCGAAACTCCGCTGACAGCGGCGAGGAACGCCTGCGCCCGCGGACTAACATCGCTCCACGGGCGATCCCAAGGTGACGCCTTTCGGCTCCCATCGGTGGGTCGCTCCGGGTGTTCCATGTGTCGTTGTCCAGTCAATATGTCACCCCTAAGTGTTCAGTGGATTTGTCCTGGCGGGTGATTTGAAGGACCTTCGCCAGAGGTGGTCGGGGGCTGGTTTT
>CAUZJF010000113.1:0-7195 GCA_963579975.1 Dehalococcoidia bacterium | reverse complement strand
CAAAGGAGGGTACCTTCAGGACTGGGAACGCATCGAGATGGAAACGTCCCACCGCCACCTGAGCCCGCTGTACCCGATCTACCCCGGCGAGGAGGTCCATCAAGACAGCACCCCGGAGATCGCCGAGATGGGGCGGCGAAGCGTGGAGAGATGGATCGACCGGGGCTCCGACGCCTACACCGGCTTCAGTTTCGGTTGGCTTGCCGCCGCAGCGGCCCGCATGGGCATGGCCGACGAAGCTCTCACGGCAATCCACGACCACATAAGGGCATTCGTCAACGTCAACGGCTACAGCCTGATAGGTCCGTCTCTGACACCCGGGCTGGCGCCCTATATGGCCAATCGAGGGCCGGACTGGGAGACCAAGCTGCCGAACTGCGAGTCGGGCAGCTGCCTGTGCGCGGGCATCAACGAGCTGCTGCTGCGCAGCCCAAGCGGAAACCTCGCGGGAGAGCCCTTGATTCACGTATTCCCCGCCGTGAGCACCGAGTGGCAGGATGTCTGCATATCGCGCCTCCGCGCCCAGGGTTCGTTTCTCGTCACCGCGGAGAGGCGCGACAGCCGAACCTGCTACGTACTCCTGGAGAGCGAGGTGGGAAGCAAGTGCAACCTGGCGAACCCGTGGTCGGGCCTCGAGGTCGTAGTGACCGACGCCGGCGGCCAGACGGTGACACATCGAGTCGATGACGTCGTGATTTCCTTCCCTACCGTCGCCGGCGAGACTTACTTGGTGCTCGCCGCCGGCAGCGATCTGAACGATTTCGAGATCGCACATCTGCCCAACACGGATGAGTCGCACCGGCTGGGCATCGGCGGCCCCTTCGCTTCGGAACGGGCTCCTTGAAGATCGGAGTCTCGACCATTCCGACAGAGCGGTCGACGGATATAGCCGTCCTGGCGAAGCGCGCCGAAGAGCTGGGGTTCGATTCGATCTGGGTGCCCGAGCAGCACACGCTACCCGGTCCACGTCAAGAACCCCGTCCCAAGGCTGTGGGGCGACATCGTCGACCCTCTGGTGGCGCTGGCCAGAGCATCGTTGGACATGTACTCTCGCGGCAGATTTCTGTTCGGGATCGGTGTCGGCAGTTTGAGGGAAGAGGCTAAGGTACTCGGAGTCGACTTCGACCACCGGTGGACTCAGGCGAAAGACTCGGTCCTGGCAATGAAGGAGCTTTGGACCCAAGACCAGAGCGAGTACCACGGCCGGTACTACGGATTCCCACCCCTCTACTGCTACCCCAAGCCTGCCACCCATCCCTACCCACCGATAATACTCGGAGGCAACTCGCCTAACGTCTTCAAACGAATCGTGGCCTGGGGCGATGGATGGATAGTGAACGTTACCTTGGAGCGGGTCGCGGAGGCCCGTGCGGAGATTGAACGGCTGTGCCAACGCACCGGTCGGGACCCTTCGTCTGTCGAGATATCGGTCATGGGCGTGCCCCCGGACCCCGAGGCCATCGAGAGCTATAGGGACGCGGGGGCGGACCGCATGATCCTGGGTCTCGAATCGGCCCTTGACGACCAGGACTTGCCCGAAATGGAACGGCTGGCCGAACGCTTCTTATAGCCTGGGTTCTCCCGTAGGCTCGACCTCCCACCTCCATCTTCCGGACCGCCTGGGCGTTTTTACATACCGGAGGCTGGGGTAGGCACTTCTATTCGGACCAGAATCACGTTTGATACAATGGCCCTCGGTGCGATCGGACTCGGCACGTGGAAGGCGATGCGTGGAGCCGGCGCCCCGCAAACGACGAAGACTTTTGAAGCACCACCACCGACCGAGTGACTAGCGCTGCCGCTTTCTCGATCGATTCTGGTGGCTAGAACCCAATATATAGGGGGCCTTGATGATAAAGATCGGATGTAATTTCCTGAGCTTCAAACGCTTGCCCATGGTGGTCGACGAGTTTATCCAGATGTCCTACGACATCGGGCTTGACGTAATCGACTTTCACCACCGGGCCTTTGCGTCGGACGATCGAGACTACCTGCTGGCGCTCAAGAAAAAGTGTCTGGAACTAGGCCTGCCGGTCGGGTACATGGGTGTCGCCGGCGGCTTCGGCGGGACCGAGGAAGAAAGGCGACAGAACATCGACCAGGCGAAGGCCGCCATCGATACCTCCGCGTTCTTTGGAGCCCCACTCGTACGCGTCTTCGGGGCCCACTGCCCGCCCGAGGTAACCGACCGCGAACCGCTGTTCGCCTCGCTGGCCAAGGCCCTGAAGGAAGTCGCGGACTACGGCGAAGAGAAGGGCGTGATCGTGGCGTTGCAGAACCACGACAACCGCAACCTGGCCGCCACCGGACCCGATGTCCTGAGGATCCTGAGTGATGTGGACCACCCCAACTGTTCCTACATCATGGACACCGGCCAATGGAGGGGCTCGGTAGGCGCGGCGGGAGACCCCGACCCCAACGTCGACATCTACGCATACATGGAGCAGACCCTGCCCCACGCGTGCTACGTGCGGGCCAAAATCTACAAAATCGCAAGCGGTCGCGAGGAGCTTCTCGACTACGAGCGAATCGTGGGAATCCTGAAAAAGCAGGACTACAACGGCAGCATCTCGATCGTGTACGAGGGGCAGGAAGAGGGTGACCGCGTCGAGTTAATCAAGAAAGCCGCCTCACACCTACGCGAACTGATCGCGAGGTCGTCATTGGGATGAAAATTGACCGGACCGAGGGGCTTCCTGGTAGGGGCGCATTGCATGCGCCCGCATCCCGATGTTAGTGGCGACGCTGGCAGACACATAGGTCTGCTCCTACGTTGATCAAGACTGCTCAGAAGACTGGCAGGTTTTCATCCTTTGGGGTGCCGGCGACAGCCGGCATGGACGATTCCGAGCGCGGCGGGGAATCTATGGACGTCGCAGAAAGACTCGGTCCTACCCGAGCGCATAGCCCCCAACAGTCACGCCCGAAGGCCCCTACGAGACATCAAACAGCGGCACCCCCAGCCGCTCGGAGACCTCCCGTAATCTGTCCAACGTGCCCTGCGGCATCGGCACTCCGTTCCGCAGTCGGTCTTCGTGCACCCGGTCCTCGGGCTCGCCGGGCATTCTTACCTCGTCGGCCCCCTCGGTGGTCGGTAGCGCTTTGAGTTCGTCGATGATCTTGTCGACATTTTCTTTGTAGGCGTCCACGTCGGTGAACGCGGCGATGTTGATCGCGGCGATAGTGCTGTTTTGCGAACCACGCGGCATCTCTTTGCCTGCCAGCTTTGGGGCCAGCATCGGGTTCCCGACCATCAGGCTCGACATGCACTCGAGCATGAGTGCCAGCCCGGACCCCTTCGGCCCGCCGATGGGGACCATCCGGTCGCGGAACTTCGGGTCCGTCGTGGGTTCGCCGTCCTCGTCCACCAGCCAGCCCAACGGGAGGGGCACACCCTTGTCGACCGCGAGATCGATTTTTCCGCCCGCCACGACACTCGTAGCCATGTCGAGGACCAGGGGCCGGTGTCGCTTCGCTGGGACGGAGATAGCTATGGGACTGTTGTGCACGCCGGGGGACTTGGCGCCGTGGGGCACCATGTTCGGCAGGCCACTGACCGTTGCGAATCCAACCATGTCTTGCTCCGCCGCCATCAACGCGTAGTACCCCATCGCGCCCTGATGACATGTCTTGCGGATTACAGCCCAGCCGATGCCTACATCCCTGGCCTTCTCTATCGCACGCTCAGTGGCCATCTTGGTAACCACGGGTCCCAGCGCCTGGTCGGCGTCGATCAGCATTGTCGCGGCAGTCTCTCTGACCACGCGGATGTCAGGCGACGGGTTGAACGACCCCATCTCCAGGTAGGTCAGGTACAGTGGTATCCGCAGAACGCCGTGGGAATCGACGCCCCGGAGGTTCGCCCATACCAGAACGTCGGCCTCGGTCTCTGCGTCGGCAGGAGGCATCCCTACCTTCTCGAAGACATCACGAGTGAAGCGCCTGATCTCGTCTTGGTCTACTCGGACTTCGGCGTCGCTCATAACGCCTCCGTCCCTTCCGCTACGAGCGCCAACTCTTCGGGCAACCCATGCGCCTCGATCAATCCTGCGATTTCTTCCCACGTAGCGTCTTCGATCACGACGCCGTCTTGTTGCCGCTGGCTACGGTTCCTGGCCTCGATCTCGCCGGGGTAGAGCACTCCATCGTGTCCTTCCATTGGTGGCGACGCCTTAACATGCCGTACCAGTGTTTCGACCTCCCGTTCGATGCTCTCCGGCTCCCCGAACGTATCCAGGTCGATCACGATTATCGACGACCCCCTCGTCGGGTCGCCTTCAGTCCTCTCGGTGCAGTTCAGCGAAGCGATCGCGCCCCCAAGCAGATCGACCATGAACGATAGCCCGTACCCTTTGTGCCCGCCGTCGAGGCCGCCCATCGGCAATATCGCTCCGCCGTTGTACAGGTCTTCGGGGTTCCGGCTCGGCTTGCCCTCGGCATCTAACAGCCAGTCCCCAGGGAGAGCTTGCCCTCTGGCCCGGTAGACTCGCACCTTCCCTTCCGCGGCGATCGACGTCGCGAAGTCCAGGATGACCGGTGCCTCGCTGCCGTATGGGAAGCCCATCGATATCGGATTGGTCCCCAGCCGCCCGTCCCGTCCGCCGAATGGCGCGACTCTACGCACCGTCGTTCGCCGCGTGCCGAGGGTCATTATGGAGGCCATGCCCGCCTTGGCCACCATTTCCGAATAGCTGCCCAGGCGACCGGTATGCGCGTGTTCACAGGTAGCCACCATAGCGATCCCGTTGGTCCGGGCCTTCTGTATCGCCAGCTCGGTGGCGAACCTACAAACGACCTGTCCGAAGGTCCCGTTGCCGCTTATCCGGGCCACCCCCCCTCGCTCGACGACTATCTCCGGCTCCGCGGCCGGCTCGATGTTGCCTTCTGCTATCTCCCGGAGGTACTGGATGATCCGGATGAAACCGTGGGAGTCGTGCCCAACTAGATTGGCATCGGCCAGGTGGTCGGCGACTATGGCCGCGTTGCTCTCCGTCGCGCCAACGGCGACGAGCAGCTCTCGTGAAATCCGGGCGATCTTCTCACCTGAGACAATCGGCATCGACTCCTCCTCCGACAGGACCGTCTAGGTCTAGCACAGCTACCTGCACCAGGCCAGCGTATAGGATAGTCGCTCCAACTCCCCCTGACAAACACACAGCCAGGTTTATCAAGGGTGCACATAATCCCGTTCGCGCCAACCGGTGACGACGATAGATGAACCGGGGCTTTAGGCTGGCCCACGGACGCTCGCTGACGCAGAGTTTGTCGCAGCACGCCGCGACGCGCTGCGCGTTCCGAGGCCGGATGTGCGTTCCTTGACACCTCTACCACGCCTGGATAGACTCTGGCGCATTGTCAGGGGACGCGAACATGCTCTCTCAGGACGAGCGAAATTACGGCTGTCGCGTATCGGACTCGTGGACCTACAGGGGCCTCAGGACCGCCGTACTCGAGAACGAGCTGCTCCGGATCGTTGTTCTCATCGACAAGGGCGCGGACATCTACCAGTTCGTACACAAGCCCACCGACGTCGATTTCCTCTGGCGCTCTCCCTGGGGAGTTGTCGACCAGACCAGACTCCAACCGACAACCGGAGCGGGTGAAAGCCTCTGGATGGACCTCTACGAGGGCGGTTGGCAGACCGTCCTGCCGGGCGGCGGCAATGCCTCCAGATACCGCGGCGCGGATCTCGGAATCCACGCCGAGGTCAGTACGATGCCGTGGAACTGCCAGATCGTCGAGGATACGCCGGAGAAGGCTTCGATCCGCTTCTGGGTGCGCGGCCTGCGTACTCCGTTTTCGTGCGAGAAGACCCTGACCCTCACCAGCGGCTCCTCGGTACTCGAAATCAATGAGGCGATCGTTAACGAAGCCGAGGAGACGGCCCACTGTGTCTGGGGACAGCACATAGCCCTCGGAGCCCCCTTCCTGAGCGAAGACTGCGTCGTCGATATCCCCGGCGGGACCCTCACGAACCACCACGAGGACCACCATCCGAACAATCGATTGAAGGCCGGCGCCGAGGGAACGTGGCCATGGACCGAAGGTAAGGATGGCAACCGAATTGATCTGAGCAAGATCCCGCCGAAGAGCCTGAGGGCTTACGACCTTTCGTATGTCAGCGAGATGCCGGACGGATGGTACGCCGTGACCAATCAGAAAACGGGCTTAGGTTGGGGCGTCGTGTACCCGAAGGACCTCTTCCGTTACCTCTGGTTCTGGCAGTCGATTGGCGGCGGGTACGGTTACCCTTGGTGGGGACGGACGTACAACGTCGGCCTCGAGCCCTTCACCGGCTATAGCAACGAAGGCCTGGCAGGCGCGGTCGAAAACGGCACGGCACTCACGCTTGAAGCCGGGCAGCGGGTAGAAGCGACCATCAAGGCTATCGCATACACTGGCGCTGAGCGCGTGGAACGCATCAACACGGACGGCTCGCTGGTCCGGCGAACGTAGCCACTACGCCACAATGACGAGATCACGGAGGAGTGCATGATCAAGCTCGGCCTATACGCATCGATGAAAGGCAAGGACGACCCGAAGCAGCTCACCGACCTGGAGTCATACATCAACTACGCGTACGAGCTCCGGCTGGACGCGGTGGAGTTCCACCTTGGAGCTTCCTTCGAGTCTCGTGACCCGGCCTACCTTCGCAAGATCAAGATGCTGTGCCTGAAGAAGGGCCTGCCGATCGGCTACATCGGCGCCCAGGGCAACTTCACAGGGACAGAAGACGAGCTGCGAGATCGCGTCGAGGCCGCCAAAGGCGCGGTCGACGACGCGGCTTTCCTGGGGGCGCCGCTGATCCGCCTCTTTGGCGGTCAGGTGCCCGAAGGCGTCGAGGACCGCGAGCCACTTTGGCCTCCGATGATCCGGTGCTTCCAGGAGGTCTGCGACTACGCCGCCGGTAGGGGCGTCTTTATCGGTCTTCAGAACCACGACAGCGGCAACCTGGCCGCCACCGGCGACGACGTTCTCCGTATCCTTCGCGAGACCGACCGCGAGAACTTCACGCTGATCATGGACACAGGGCAGTGGGCGGGCTCGGTCGGTTCCAACTACGAAGGAATCGGTGACCCAGACGTCGATATCTACAAGTACATAGAGCAGACGGCGCCCTACGCCAGCTACGTCCGGGCCAAGATCTTCAAGATCGACAGCGGCCGAGAGGAGTGGATCGACTACGAACGGGTTA
>CAUZJF010000112.1:0-7378 GCA_963579975.1 Dehalococcoidia bacterium | reverse complement strand
GGTCTTCCTGGACGGCTCAGGCCGAGCTCCCGCGCCTGGAACAAAGCTCCGGTGGCCTCAACTCGCGGCTTCCCTGCGCATCATCGCCCAGAAAGCGCAAGACGCGTTCTATACGGGCGAGCTGGCCGACCGAATCGTCTCGGCCGTAAGCGAGATGGACGGATTCATGACTCTGGACGACCTTGCCGGGTACCAGGCGGTATGGCGGGACCCGATCAGCGTCGACTATCGCGGCTACCAGGTCTACGCACCGCCTCCGGCGTCGTGTGGATTCCAAGCACTGGAAAACCTGAAGCTCATCGAGCAGTTCGACTCCGACGAGCTTGTCTTCCATAACATCGATACCGTCCACTCGATGGTCGAGGCGGCCAAGCTCTGCGCCACGGACCGGATCGCTTTTGCAGGAGATCCGGAGCACGTCGACGCGCCGATAGACGCTCTTCTCTCGGCTGAGTACGCCGCGGCGCAGAAAAAGCGCATCGACATGACCGCGGCATCGGTGGTACCCGGCGAGAAGTACACGTCCGACAGGCCGGCCGGTGCCCTGTCGGCCGGCGATCCTCGGCTGGCGGGCGGGGGGAACACGACCCACTTCGAGGTGGCGGACCGCGACGGCAATGTAGTTGGCATAACTCAGACCATCGGCGACTTCTTTGGATCAGGCGTCATGGTAGGAGACACTGGAATCTTTCTGAACAACATGACCCACGCCGCCGATCTCCCGGAAGACGCCCCCAACCGGCTTGAGGGCGGAAGAAGGATCGCCACGGCGATGGGCCCGACACAGACCTATCGAGACGGCCGGTTCGTGACGAGCCTCGGCATGCCCGGCGGATGGGCGATCCTACAACGGACTGCGCAGATCCTGGTCAATTTCCTCGACTTCGGAATGGACATTCAACAGGCCATCGAAGCACCCCAGTTCCGGCTTTACGCCGGACGCGAAGTCCATGTCGAGGAACGGTTGCCGGTGCAGGTGCGCCGCGAGCTTGAGGCCCGTGGCCACGAACTGGCTGTGTTGGAAGGGTGGTCGATGCGGGTCTCGGGAGCCCAGGCGATCCAGATCGACGAGGAGTCCGGCGTTTACCTTAGCGGTTGCGACACGCGTCGCGACGGCTACGCCATCGGACTCTAGGAACCTGGGCAGTATACAAGACATGCCAAACTGGAAGGACCATACACCCCCGAGCCGTCCGGTGGCGATGGGCGTCAACGGTATGGTGACGTCGGCCCACCCGATGGCCTCTACGTCGGGCGTGCGCGTCTTGGCTCAGGGAGGCAACGCCTTCGACGCGGCCGTCGCCACCGCCGCCACGCTGAACGTCGTCGAGCCCTACATGTCCGGCGTCGGCGGTATCGGCATGGCAATGGTCTACGTCGCGGCTGAAGACAAGGTACGGGTGCTGAATTTCTCCGGCCGAGCGCCCAGAGCAGCCGATCCCGACCTGTTTACCGACGAGACGAAGCGGACGGGCATCCTGGCGCCGCTCGTGCCTGGCAACCTGGCCGGGTGGATGACCCTCCACGAAACCTATGGGCGCCTGGAACGCGACAGGCTGTTCGCCCCTGCCATCGGATACGCCGAAGCCGGGACCCCGGTCACGTACCTTACCAGCCGGATCATGAGACTCAACGAGGAGCGGCTACGCCAGTTCGACTCATCGGCAGCGATCATTCTCGACAGCGCCGGCAACGCGCCCCGGCCTGGAGAACGGCTCCTAATGCCACAGCTCGCCGAGTCGCTCCGTATGATCGCTCGGGATGGACAAGAGACCTTCTACCGGGGCGAGCTTGCCCAACGGTTGGTCGACGGCGTCCGTGACCTGGACGGACTGATCAGCGCGGAGGACCTCGCGGAGTGCGAAGTTGAATGGATGGAGCCGATCAGCACCTCCTATCGCGGCTACGATGTTTTCGCTCCCCCACCGAACTCGTCGGGGTTCCAGATTCTTGAGACTCTCAACGTTGTAGAGGGGTTCGACCCAGGCGACCTGGTTTCCCAGGACGCCATGACCCTCCACCTGTTGATGGAATCGATCAAGCTGTCGGTGACCGACCGGATCAAATACGGAGGCGACCCCGATTACGTTAGAGTACCACTGGAGAGACTGCTTTCGAAGGAGTACGCGGCCAGGCAGAGGACTCGCATCGACAGGGCGCGCGCATCGGTCTCCCCAGGAGAGCACTACGCGAGCGACCTCCCTGAGGGCGCACTTGCACCGGGCGACTCGGCTGCCTTCGACGGGGGGATGACAACCCACTTCGCAACTGCCGACCGAGACGGAAACGTCGTCACGGTGACCCAGACCCTTGGCGGGTCTTTCGGCTCGGCGGTGGCCGTCGGCGACACCGGTATCTTTCTCAACAACATGTGCGGCTGGTTCGACCTGGAGGAGGGAAGCCCCAACCGCATAGGCCCTGGCAAGCGGGTCGACTTCGTCGTGGCGCCGACACAGACATTCCGCGACGGCAGGTTTTTGCTCAGCATGGGCACCCCGGGCAGCTACGGCATTCTACAGACCACGCCGCAGATGCTGCTCAACTTCCTCGAGTTCGGAATGAACGTACAACAGGCCATAGATGCCCCGAGGTTCAGGTACTACGAGAGGACCCGCGTGGCGATGGAGTCGCGCTTCCCAGTCGAGAGCCGGCGCGCCTTGGCTGACCTTGGCCACGAAGTCGAACTCCTCGACCCGTGGACGCCGACCGTCGGTGGCGCCCAGGCAATCGCGGCCGACGTCGAGAAGGGCGTGTTCCAGGGCGGAGCCGATCCGAGAAGGGACGGCTACGCTTTCGGCCTGTAGCGGAGAAAGAAATGGTAGAAGCCAAGGTTTTCATGTCGCGGCCGTACCATCCGGAGGCCGAGACGCTACTGCGCGAAAACTTCGAGGTCGAGGTCTGGGACAAGGAGACCTCGCCACCGAGAGAGCTGATGCTTGAGAAGCTCGCGGAGTGCCAGGCGCTGTTCGCCGAATCCTACGACCGCGTCGACGCTGAGATGATGGCTGCCGGTAAGTCGCTGCGGGTGATCTCCAACCGAGCCGTTGGCACCGACAACCTGGACATTCCCGAGGCCACCAGGCGGGGCATCCTGCTCGGCAACACACCGGGAATCCTCCAAGATTCGTGCGCCGACTTCACCTTCGCGCTCATCCTTGACGCCGGACGCCGCATCACCTTCTCAGACCGTGACGTTCGGGCCGGCAACTGGACCTATCTGACCCAGACTCCCTACATCGGCACCGACATACATGGCAAGACCCTCGGCATCGTCGGGCTGGGCGGCATCGGCCAGCGCGTCGCCAGGCGGGCGGGCGGATTCGACATGAGGGTCCTATACTACTCCAGAACGCGAAAGCCGGAAATCGAGGAGGAGCTTGGAACCGAGTGGATGGCCAGCCTGGACTCGCTCTTGGGCGAGGCCGACTACGTCTCGCTACACATGCCGTTGACCCCGGAGACGGAAGGGCTCATAGGCCGACTTCAGCTGGAGCGGATGAAGCCAGAGGCGTTCCTGATCAACACTTCGAGGGGCCGCACCGTTGACCTTAAGGCGCTCTATGAGGCGCTTTCGGGGGGCACGATCGCGGGGGCGGCTATCGACGTTTCGGACCCGGAGCCGATACCTCTCGACGACCCGCTGCTGTCGCTACCAAATCTGGTGATTACGCCTCACATCGCGAGCGCCAGCTCAGCCACCTTCAAGGCTATGGCCAACATGGCTGCCCTGAACATCATCGCGGCCCTGACGGGCCAGCCAATGCCTTCCTGCATAAACCCCGACGCGCTGGAGCACCGCCGGGGATAGCTCACCGCAGAGACCGGAGAGTACAGGGAAATAAACTGTCACCCTCTGTGGGCTCTGCGATCTCCCTGGGTAGTCTTTTTCACTCGGACGCGCGGCTGGCTTCCACGTCGCGGATCTTGGTCTCGATCTGGCCCAGCTTCGCGTACTCTTCCTGGACCAGATGGTAGCAACGCTGCAAGTAGAGGTCCGCCAGCTCGGCGCTGTGGCTGTCTGACGCTTTCACCGCGTCGAGCAGCTGCTGGATGTTGTGATTCTCGGGAAGGTGCTTCGACAGGAGAGCGATGCTCTCCTCAGTCTCTCGCGCCATCGTTCCATCAGAGCCCTCGACGGCGAACCGCAGGCCCCCGACCAGCTTCGTCAGCTCGCTCAGCCTGTCGCTTTCGTTCATGAGGCTGTAGAGGACCTCGTTGACGCCGAACTCGCCTGACTCCTCTTCCTTTTCGTCCTCAGCCTGCGTGACGCCACCGGCGACCTGCGAGTACATCTCCGCATAGCGTTGTACGGCCTCGTTGATCGACATCATCGCTGCCGGCACGTCGTTTGGGTTGAACTGACCGGCCGATATGATGTCGTCATCGCGCAGCTCCGCCATCTCGTCGAGCGCGCCGTAGCCCTCGATCCGTTCAGGCGCCGGGGGGAACGCAAGCGCGGAGAGGTCCTTGGGCCCCATCTCTCCGACCTGGTTCATGAGAAAAGGCGGTACGTACTTCGAAACGTCGACCGTGATCGGCAGAATAACCAAATATGTGACCCATATCTGGTCGGGGTCAGAGGTGCTTCTGAAATAGAGGAGCGCATGGCCCTTCGGCCGGTCGCTGCTCCCTCTGTCGAATGTGATATCCATAGCTGGAAGTCGACGCCTATCGACGCCATTATACTCCAGGCAGGCGGCGAGGCATGTCCGAGCTATTTCGAGACCTGGGCAGATGGTGACTTGAGCGTCGCTGAGTACGCGGACGGTTCGATCAGTCGGTCGTGCCGGCGTCGCTCATCGCCTTCAGCACGGCCGCCGGGTTCATTGGCAGCCGGTGCATGCGCACGCCGGTGGCGGCGTAGATGGCGTTGGCCATGGCGGCCAGCGGCGGCGAAATATTAGCCTCGCCTACGCCTCTGATTCCGTACGGGTGTCCCGGATTCGGCACCTCGACAAGTACCGTCTCGATCATCGGCAAGTCGAGACTCGTCGGCATCCGATAGTCCAGGAGGCTGGCGTTGAGCAGGCGACCGTCGTCACTCAGGAAGTACTCTTCGTTGAGCGCCCACCCGACACCCTGCGCAGTCCCGCCTTGGATCTGTCCCTCGACGTAGCTCGGGTGCACCGCTGTGCCGACATCCTGGAACGCAGTGTACCGCAGGATCTCTACTTTTCCGGTCTCGGGGTCTACCTCGACGTCCACGATGTTAGCCGTGTAGGAACCGCTGGAGCCGCCCGGGTTCATGTTCGCCTTTCCGACCACGGGCCCACCTGTCTCGTCGAGCAGCCCAACGATCTCCTCGAACGTCATCTGAACCTCGGGGTCGGACACGCGGCTGAGCTTGCCGTCGGCGTACTCCACCTGGTCGTCCGGCACGTCCCAGACGCCGGCGGCCCGCTGTACGAGCTGTCTCTTCACGTCCTGGGCGGCCTCGTAGGCAGCCCACCCCGACTTGAAAACTACCCCGCTTCCGCCGGTGGCCGAGGTATACCCGATCGTGTCCGTGTCTGCCACCTGGGGAATGACATCCTCGACGGGGATTCCCAGCACCTCGGCTACGTGCTGAGCAAGTGAGGTGCGCGTACCCCCAATATCCACGCTGCCCTCGACAAGGGTCACGGTCCCGTTCGACAGCACGTTGACGACCGCCGACGCCGCGCCGGAGTTGTTCCGGCAGAATCCCATACCGACGCCGCGTCCTCGCCACTTCCCTTCGAGCGGCATGGTGTAGTGGGAATGCGACCTGACCGATTCCATCACCTCTTCGGCCCCTATGTGGACGTTCATGACGCCATCGGACCTGCGTGATCCGTGCCGGGCGACGTTGAGCAGACGGAACTCGAAAGGGTCGATACCGAGGGCCTCTGCTATCTCGTCGACCAGGCTCTCGGTGGCGTAGGCGACGATCGGCGCGCCCGGAGCGCGATACGCCGTCGTCTTTGGTTTGTTGTCCACCACGTCGTACGCCTCGATATGAACGTTCTCAATGTCGTACGGCGCAAAGACAGAAGCGGCGGCCTGGACGACCGGCGCGCCCGGAAAGGCTCCTGCCTCGAAGGCGACGAAGGCGTCCGCGGCGACGATGCGTCCCTCATTGGTCACGCCCATCTTGAGGCGCATGTAGCTTCCGGAGGTGGGACCTGTCGCTTCGAGCACCTCCCCCCGATCCATGGTCATCTTGACCGGTCGCCCGCTCTTCTTCGACAGCACAGCGGCAACGGGCTCCAGGTAGACCGGAAGCTTGCCTCCGAAACCGCCTCCGATCTCGGTGGCGACGACTTTCACGTCCGAAACCGTGACTCCCAGTATGCGGGCTGTGTTGTCCCGCACTCCGAAGTGCCCCTGCGTGCTGCACCACACGGTCAGCCTGTCGTTGGGCGACCACCAGGCGGTCGCGTTCTGCGGCTCGATGTAGCCTTGATGGACCGTCTTGGTCCGGAACTCACGTTCCATCACGAGGTCGGCGGCCTCAAACCCCGCGTCGGGATCGCCAAAGGAGTGCTCCTCTTTCCCAGCGATGTTCGTACCGTCGGGATGCTCGGGGTCCGTCCAGTGTTCGTGTAGTACCGGCGCGTCGGAGGACATCGCTTCCTCAACGGTTGTGACCTCGGGAAGCGGCTCGTACTCGACGTCGATCAGCGACAACGCCTCTTCAGCGGCATGGGCGCTGGAGGCGGCGACGGCCGCGACCGCGTGTCCCCTGTAGAACACCTTATCGACGGCTAAAATGTTCCGGGTCGGGGTCTGGCCGAGAACGACTTCCCGAGACACCGGTCCCGTCGGCACCAGGTCCGTGGCCGTGGCTACGGCCTTGACCTCATGATCAGTCTCGGCGCGGCTGGTGTCGATGGACTTGATCCTCGCGTGGACGTGAGGACTGCGCAGGACCTTCCCATACAAGAGTCCAGGCAAGGTGACGTCGGCACCGTAGACGGCGCGCCCCGTCACCTTGTCCACGCCGTCGTGCCGTATCGGGCGCGTCCCGATGACCTTGTAGCCGCGTTTCTGTTCGGCTGTAGTTGTCATGTCGTATCCGGCAGAGCCTACTTGTACTCCTCGCGCGGCGGGGAGAAGATGTCCAGGGCCAGCGCCCATCCCTCCAGTCCCTTGATACCGTGCTCCACACCGCCGGGTATCACGTAAGCGTCTCCAGGACGCATCCGGCGGGTCTCACCGCCGATGGTCATGTCGAACTCGCCCTGCAAGACGATGCCGGCCTGCTCGTGGGGGTGGGTGTGGAGGGGCACTACCGCGTGGGGCGCGCTTTCGATTACGCTCATCATGACCTTGTCTCCCCACATGGCCCGAATCATCACACCGGGGGCAAGCTCCTTGCGTTTGACTTCAGACGAGTCGTAGAAATACGTCATCTCAG
>CAUZJF010000111.1:0-7385 GCA_963579975.1 Dehalococcoidia bacterium | reverse complement strand
TCCCATATGCGCTGACTGCGATCGGTCTCGTGACCACAGCGTCTGCGATCTTCGCCGTGACCACCGCGATCATCGATGTAGTGTCGCACAGCGGCCAGGCCATGATCGCAGGCGCAGACCTGTGGCGAAACCAGATGGCACTCGCTTTGACGGCGACTCTGTTCGGCATCCCGATGTGGGCGTACTACTGGACCTCGGTACAACGTCGGGTCAGCCGCGAGGATGGCGTCGCTCGCACCCACCTTGCCCGCCGCGCGTTCATATTCGCCGTACTCGCCGCAGGCATGCTTGCGTTCCTAGCAAGCATCAGCGAGGTCCTGTTCGTCGTCATCAACGGCATCCTCGAAGGGGACCTTTCCGACGTGCTGGAAGACGCTAGACTCAGCCTCTCGGTTATCGTACCCGTGGCGATCTTCGTGCCCTATCACTGGATGGTTTACCGAGCCGACCGCGAGGCCGCTTCGACCCTCGAAGAGAAGGATCACGCCTCCCGCAAGGCTGTAACAGTCCTGGTGGAGCCCGGAGCGAACGTCCAGGGCAACCTGGAAGCTGTACTACACTACGACGTGAAGGGCCTCCGATGGGCGGACGAGGACGCTGAGATGCCCGAGCTATCCGACAGCGATTACCGGGAACTCGCGGCTCTGATAGGTGGTGCCCGCGGCCCCAGCGTGCTTTTGGTCCCCGACAAAGGGGGCTACCTTGTACTGTCCTACGAGTAACCGTCGACTCGAACAGGGCGCTCAGCAATCGCTGAGTGCGCAACCTGCGGGAAAGTCTACCTGCGGGACATCACCACGCGGCGGCTCGGCTCCCTACCCATGCTTGATGATGCGAAGCCGTGCTGCTCGGCGATCTGGTGCTGCAGATGACGGATGTAGGCCCCCTGTGGATTCAGGTCGGCCTGGTGCTCTCCCCCGGTGATACGCTGCGCCGCCTCTTCGGCCTCCTCGACCGCACGGTCGATCGAACCCTGCGACGGCGATGTCGCCCTGTCCCGAGAAATGGCCCGAATGAACTGCTGTATCTGGGGCGTGGTGTTCTTCCGCAACACGTACACGGGTTTGCCCTTTTCCTCGCTCTCTCGAAGGGCCTGCGTTCTACGACGGTAGTAGCTCTTGGTGGTCAGGAGCAAGTCGGCTTGCTCGATCTCACCGACCAGTTCCACCGGCGCTTGTGACGTCTTGATTACCTGCTGGAGCTTGCCCCGGTTCACGCCATAGGGCAGGATTCGCCTCGGAGGCCGGTCGCGGCCGTCTGGTCGTTCGTCTACCGGCTCCGGGGCAGGTTCGTCCGAGTTGGGTCTCTTGAAGTAGAAATCCGGCTGAGATTCGAACCTGCCCATCGAGGCGCCGTTCCTCGACGTCAGAGACGTGCTTCGGTGTCCTCGGCTACGCTCTACCTCGCCGTCTTCGTCGAGTGTTCGCAGCTCCGGAGTCACCGGAAAGCCCCGGAGCATGCGGTCGACCACTGCTGCTACGTCGGGCAATACTGCAACGCGACTCCAACCGTGGATCTCAACGAGTATGTCGAATGTGGGCGGGGCCTGGCGTTCGAGCACGGTCTTTTGTGTTCTACGTCGCCTTGCTTCGTCGTCGCCGAGGGTCACTGTCTGAATACCGCCTACCAGGTCTGACAAGGTCGGATTGAGAATGAGATTCTCCAGGGCGTTGCCGTGGGCGGTAGCGACCAGCTGTACCCCGCGCTCCGCTATCGTTCGCGCCGCGTTCGCCTCGAGCTCGGTCCCGATCTCGTCGATAACGATCACCTCGGGCATGTGGTTTTCCACGGCCTCGATCATGACGGAGTGTTGCTGGTCGGGAGAAGGGACCTGCATCCGGCGCGCCCGTCCAATACCGCGGTGCGGGATGTCGCCATCGCCGGCTATCTCGTTCGACGTGTCCACGACGACCACGCGGCGGTGGGCGTCATCAGCCAGAACCCGAGCCACCTCCCGCAGCATGGTCGTTTTACCGACGCCGGGCCTGCCGAGAAGCAAAACGCTCTTGCCGGTTAGGACGAGGTCTTCGATGATCTTCACGGTGCCGTAGACCGCGCGTCCGACTCGGAGAGTGACGCCGACGATCTTGTTGCTGCGGTTCCGAATCGCCGAAATGCGGTGAAGCGTGCGCTCGATTCCGGCCCTGTTGTCCGCCCCGAACGAACCTATCCGGTCGACGACGTATTGGATGTTCTGTTCCGAGACCTCCACGGACCCCAGGATGTGGCTCTCGGAAAGGAACCTGGCCTCAGGTTCGCGTCCAAGGTCGAGGACTATCTCGATGAGTTCGTCCTTGTCGCCCTTCTGGCCGAGCCTGTCTTGGATGTCGGGAGGCAGGAGCGTGGTCAGCGCTTCGAGCTCATTATCTATCTGGTGTCGCATCAGTTACTTACCTTACCCAAAAGCGGTCAGGAGCCGCCAGGCCAAGGCGCAAGCCACGTCCTCGTCGGGGGTCGTCACGCCGGAGACACAGGGACCGCTTGACGGGCCTTCTCGACAAGTGCCGGCGCTAACATCGACCTTACAAGAGTGACATACTCCCCTATAACGTCGTATCCTTCGCGGCTTAGTAGACTTTGGAGAATCTGCTGGTGCGCCGGCACCACGCAGCTCATCATATTCGACTTGCCTAATTCCAGTGAGCCGAACGCCACGAGAGCTGCCGTCTTGGTTTCCGCGTCGGGATGCACCATCATTACTAGATGACCTACGCGGGCCATTCGTGTCGCCCTGAGCCAGGCCATCACGTGACCGCCTTCCTCATAAATGAATTCTTGGGACCGCCCGCGAACCCTTTCTCTGGACGACGACCAGAGATCGAATGTCATGCCGGCCTGCAGCCGGATGCTGGCCGGTGTGGCGGCGTTGTACAACCTGAAAAGGCCGTACTCGTCCGAAGGCGTACTCATGCGAAGGGCGATCGGTTCCTCATCGTCAAGGGAGAGTTTAGGCCCCAGAAACACAGTTTCTTCGCCACACGGCACGAACCCCGAATGCCTGGCCGTCTCTGCGAGCGGCCCCCCCGCCTGAAGCCTCATGAATACCCGCTCACCGGCCCTCTGGGCCACACCAACGTTCAGCTCGTTAAACAGTTCGGAGCAGCCCGCGTCCTCGTCGGATTCAACCAACAGGTGGGAAATTTCCCAGGACCGGGGTCCAGAGCGCGGCCTGGCTGCGGCGATTCCCACCACGCTCGCGCCTTCGGTTCGGGTTACGCAGCACACCCCTTTACGATTAAGCAACAAGCTGGCGCCAGCGGCGTCCTTCAGGGGCAATTTGGGCTGTGGGCCGCCCGCCATCGTGTCCAAAGTGAACGCTCGATTGGGCCGGCTGGGCCCGCCGAGCATGACGAATCGGGCAACGTCCAAGGGACGAATCGGTCTGATCACGGCGAAAACGCCGATCCAGATCCCCTGACCATCTTTACGAAAAGCTCGTGAACACGAGAGTCGTCCGTCAGTTCAGGGTGGAAGGAGGTCGCAAGCATGTGACCTTGCCGTACGGCAATCGGACCGGTCCAGTCCAGCGTAGCCAACACCTTGACTGACTCGCCGACGCTCTTTACCACGGGAGCTCGGATGAACACTGCACGGAAGGGTGGCCCATCGATCTCATCAATCTCAAGGTCTTGCTCGAAGCTGTCGATCTGGCGGCCGAACCCGTTCCTGATTACCTCGATGTCAATGAGGTGGAGCGGCTCGGGGCGAGGGTCGGTCAGCTTATCAGCAATCGCGATCATTCCGGCGCAGGTGCCCCACACCGGCATTCCCGAGCGGACCCTTTCGGTCAGCACGTGCCGAAAGCCGTAGATGTCGATGAGCTGGACGATGGTTGTGCTCTCGCCGCCAGGGATTATCAGGCCGTCGATGCCCTCGAGCTGGTGGGGAAGACGGACTTCGCTTACCTCTACTCCCAGCTTCAACAGCGCATGCTTGTGCTCGAGAAAGTCCCCCTGAATCGCAAGTACGCCGATTCTTGGCGTTCTACCATCCACGTGTGGCCAGCTGCTCCTCCTCCGGCATGGTCTTGACGTCTAGTCCCGGCATGGCATCGCCGAGTCCGGTCGAGACCTCGGCAATGATGTCTTTGTCCTCGAAGTGAGTGGTCGCTTTGACGATCGCCTGAGCCATGCGCTCGGGATCGGAAGACTTGAAGATACCAGAACCGACGAAAACGCCTTCAACGCCGAGCTGCATCATCAGGGCCGCGTCGGCCGGCGTCGCTATGCCTCCAGCCGCAAAGTTCACCACCGGCAGCTTACCCGTCTCGTGCACTTGCTGTACGAGTTCGAAGGGCGTGCCCATGTCCCGTGCGGTGGCCATGAGCTCGTCGGAATCCATGCTCTGTATCCTGCGTATCTCACCGAGTACCGCTCGCGTGTGTCGTACAGCCTCGACAACGTTGCCCGTGCCGGCTTCGCCCTTGGTCCGTATCATGGCCGCTCCTTCGCCGATGCGGCGGAGGGCTTCGCCGAGGTTCCGGCAGCCACATACGAACGGCATTTTGAAACGGTGCTTGTCTATATGGTTGTCTTCGTCTGCCGGCGTAAGTACCTCAGATTCGTCCGCGTAGTCCACTCCAAGCGCTTCGAGCACCTGGGCCTCGACGAAGTGCCCTATGCGACACTTCGCCATCACGGGGATCGTGACCACGTCGATGATCTCCCTGATCTTGGTCGGGTCGGCCATCCGCGCAACCCCACCGGCCTTGCGGATGTCGGACGGTACCCGTTCGAGCGCCATGACTGCTACGGCGCCAGCGTCCTCGGCAATCTTGGCCTGGTCGGCTGTCACTACGTCCATAATGACGCCGCCCTTCAGCATCTGGGCAAGTCCGGACTTGGCTCGCCAAGTCCCGGTTTCTGATACGGTGTCGATGGCCATAGGTAAGTCTCCCCTTACGGGCGCTACAAATGATGCCGAATATTATACGCTGGCCAATTTGGGCGCGCAATTAAACACGCCTTGGCTAGGCCTTGGCCACGGGGCGTGGCCATTTTCGGAATACAGCGACCGGGTCATTCTCCAGCGGACGTGGTCACCGTGGTGTCTGCCTCGGACGCCAGGAAATATCCGAGGACAAGCCAGCCGGAGCTGAACAGAACAGCCCACCCTGTTATTACGAAAAGCTGAGCTCGCCCTCCTATGACACCGATGGCGATAAAGCCACCGACATATACGATGCCCATAACCACGAGCAGACCGCTGTTCCGTGTAGGCAGCGCCCTTTCCTTGAGGGCTGCGGTCCCGTAGAAGATCAGCCCCAAGGGCAGCGCGACGGCGCCGGCCCCAGCCGCGACGAGAACGCCCGCGACGCCTGAGTCTAGTAGTTCGTTCTCCAGATATGGTTCTATACTGTGGACCCCATCGATGCCCAGGCCGAGGAAGTAGGATGGCCGGACCGGTCAGGCCCAACATGATCAATTCGAACCCCGTCTTAAACTAGACGGCTCGAGGGCTTTGGGTGGAGGTCGTGAATGGACATCACTCCCCACGCGAGCAGGCCGAGCGACGCCGCAAGGAGCCGGGGAACGCCGGTGCCGCGGATTTCCCCATCTCCAGGCAAAACGAGGAACGTGACCACGACCAGCATGATGCCGCCCAGCGTCATGGCCGGGCCTCCCCAGCGGGATACTTCAGAAGGCAGACGGGCCACGATCGGTTGTGGGGCGCCTACAGGCCCTTTTCGGCCAAGAATGCGGCCAAATCTGACGTCCGGCAGCTATAGCCCCACTCGTTATCGTACCAGCCGACCACCTTCACGAAGTTTCCGCCGAGGGACATAGTCGACTGGCCGTCGATAATGCAGCTATGGGGATCCGCCCTGAAGTCGCTGCTGACCAGAGGTTCGTCCGAGTATTTGAGGATGCCGGCCAGGCCATTCCGGGACGCTTCTTCGTAAGCGGCGTTTACCTCGTCGGCCGATGTATCTTTGTTGACGAGAGCTACGAGATCGGTCACCGACCCCGTAGGAGTCGGAACTCGGAACGCCATCCCGTTTATCTTGCCGTTGAGCTCGGGCAGGACAAGCCCTACGGCCTTCGCGGCGCCCGTAGTCGTAGGTACGATATTAGTTGCGCCGGATCGGGCTCTCCGAAGGTCCCCGGAATGGTGAACCTTGTCGAGTATCTGCTGTTCCCCTGTGTAAGAGTGGATCGTCGTCATAAGGCCGCGCTCTAGGCCGAAGGCATCGTGTAGCACCTTGGCCATGGGCGCGATGCAGTTTGTCGTGCAGGACGCGTTCGAGACCACGTTGTGCTTGTCAGGATCGTAGGCGTCGTCGTTGACCCCCAGGACCACAGTCAGGTCCGGGTTGGTGGCCGGCGCCGAGATGATGACCTTCTTCGCGCCCCCCTTCAGGTGCCCTGCAGCGATACTGGCGTCGGTGAAAAGCCCTGTCGATTCGATAACGATCTCGGCGCCCACGTCGCCCCACCGGAGCGCTAAAGGGTCACGCTCGGCGAGCACCTTGATGGGGGCCTCGTCGATTACGACACTATCCTCTGTCGCCTCGACGGACCCCTCGTAGGGCCCATAGTTGCTGTCATACTTGAACAAATGGGCGTTGGTTCCAGTATCGGCTAGGTCGTTTATCGCCACGACTTCAAGCTCATCGGGGTGCCTTTGCTTGATGGCCCTTAGAGCCAGCCTCCCGATGCGGCCAAAACCGTTTATGCCTATTCGGGTTGCCATGTTCTTCCCCTCCTTTGACCAGTATATGGATTGCTCTTACCGCGGATCGAGACCACGCCCCACGGCGGTGACTGTTTCTTGACCATTGAATCAGAATCGCGGAATCGCGAGCGGTGATCGTCACAGCCACACTTTATTTACTCGTTGATGACACTTCTCACGGCCTCCACGATTTCACCTGTCCCCTCCACGGCCTCCTTTGCTTGTCGCAATCCGTAGGCTTCAAAAGGAGATCCACCCGCGAGGGCATCGGGATAACGCGTGAGCACGTAATACTGGTCAAGAATACCTACAAGCTCCTTGTGCTTCGACAGCTGGGGGAACGTCGTCGTCAGCTTGCCCAGCAGTTCTAACAGTGAGTGCCCCGTGACATCCCGGTCGCCTCGGTAATACGCAAGCGCCTTCTCGTCGACCTGCTGAGACATGAAACATGCGTGCGCGAAGAACTCTCGCTCCAGGGCTAACCGCGCGATGTCAAGATCGACATCCGCCTGCGCTAGCCACCGACGAGCGTCTCCCTCGCTATTCTTCATAGATAACCACTCCCTCTTCAAGAGCAATATCGATGAACGCGCGATGCTCCGACAGCATCTGGGCCAGTTCTTCGGGAGTATATATCAGTAGGTCGATTCCTTTGTGCCAAACATCGTACAGGCCACCAAAATTCTTGTACCTATCGAAGACCGTTCGGT
>CAUZJF010000110.1:0-7405 GCA_963579975.1 Dehalococcoidia bacterium | reverse complement strand
GTACCCAATTGATTAACCCCCGTCCTGATAAAGGCCATGGCCGCGAATGTACTGTCCCACTGCCTCCGGGACAAGGTATCTGATCGAGCGGCCCGCTGCTACCCGGTCCCGTATGTCTGTACTGCTGATGCCGATTGAACGCCCCTGGACGAAGACAGCCCCAGAGGCCGCAGCCGGGTGGACCGCCTCCAGGGCCTGGCGGTCCGGCTCCGGGAAGCCCGGCCTCGAAACGACGATTGGTCGAACCTGCTCGAGGATGCGACATGGTTGGCGCCACCGGCCGATTTCGGCGAGGAGGTCGGCCCCCAGGATAAGACATATCTCGGTCGCCTCGCCGTGCTGTCGCCGAAGCGCCTCAACCGTATCCACCGTGTAAGTTGGTCCCGGTCTCTCCGCCTCGATATCAGACACCTCGAATCGCTCGTCGTCTGATATCGCCAGGCGCACCATCTCAAGACGGTGTTCCGCGTCGCTCACCTGCTGCCCCGACTTAAGCCATGGGTTGCCAGCCGGCACGAATACAGTCCTATCCAGCTTAACCCGTTCCGTCACCTCGCTTGCGGTAATCAGGTGACCCAGATGGACCGGGTCGAAGGTCCCACCGAACACCCCCAGTTTCATCGACTCAACCCCAGGTAATCTCCAGCTTGCCTATCTTTACCTTGTCGCCGGGACCGACACCTGCCCTGTCCAGCGCGGCCGTGACGCCCAGCTTTCTGAGCTGATCGTGCAACTGCACTACTGCATTCCAGTTGCTAACATCGACCATAGCCGCGATCCTCTCCGCGACCGGCGCCTTGACCACGTACCCTCCTCGGTTCTTGTGCACCTCCGCGCCTCGGCTCAGACGGCTCGGTCTCACCACCGGAATGGTCTCCACGTCCACCACCTCTTCTCCGGCATCCGCGGTCTGCTCGGCTTCCGCCAACAGTTCGATCACCTGGTCCAACATGGCGTCGATTCCAAATGCGGCCACTGCTGAGATGTAGTGTCCTTCCACAGCACCTGGACCGCGTTCTGAAGGTATGTCGCGACAGCGCTCCCTGACGCCGGGAACGTCAACCTTGTTAATTACAACGATCTCTCGCTTTTCAGCCAGTCTCTTATCGAATAGAGACATCTCCAACCTTATCTTCTTGTAGTCCTCGACGGGCTCTTCAGCCGTCCCATCCAACATGTGCAATAGAATCCTGGTCCTCTCCACGTGACGCAGGAACTCATCCCCGAGCCCCTTTCCACTGTGCGCACCTTCAATGAGACCCGGGATATCGACCATAACGAAGCTCCGCGTTTTATGCTCGACCACGCCTAGAACCGGCTCCAGGGTCGTGAACGGGTAGCCGGCGACCTTTGGCCGTGCAGCACTGACTGCCCTTATTAGGCTTGATTTCCCCACGTTAGGCACGCCTATTATCCCAACGTCTGCCAGCAGCTTCAGTTCCAGTCTGAATTCAATGCGTTCCCCTTCCTCTCCTTGCTCGGCCAAAACGGGGAACCGGTTTGTCGATGTTGTGAAGTGAACGTTACCTCTGCCGCCTCGACCGCCTCTAGCCACAAGCACCCTCTGTCCCTGTCTTGTTAGATCGAACAGCTTGCGGTCGGTGCCCCCTACGTCCCAGACTTCAGTCCCCTCGGGAACCGCTATCTCGACGTCAACACCATCTTTACCATGCTTTTTACGACCAGAGCCCTTGGTCCCATTTGTAGCCTCGACCTTGAGCTTGTAACGGAACCCACTGAGCGTGCTTAGACCACCGTCGCACAGAATGAATACGGAACCACCATCGCCGCCATCGCCGCCGTCAGGACCTCCCGCAGCGACAAACTTCTCCCGACGACCGCTGACGGCACCGTCCCCACCGTTCCCGCCAGTTACTGTAATTAATGCTCGGTCAATCATTTAGGTTTATGCAGGAGTATAGCAGTAACAATACATAAGGGCTGTTAGCAGTGGGGATAACACGCACGGCAGAGGACGTAATGGGACAGGCGGAGACGTGCAAGATGGGAGAGTGTGGGGGTTTGAGGTGGTCAGGTTGTGGACGGTTAGCGGCAGTCGTGGGTTACCCACATAGGCGCGAGGTTACCCACCGGAGAAACGAGCTTACCCACACTCGTAGCTGTGAACACGACGATGCTCTGGAACGGAGTGTTAGCCCTTTGTGAGGGCTTCGCGGATGTTGATTACGTCCCGCCTCAGGTAGGCGTCGACGTTGATCTTTGCCGTGATGCTGGTGCAGGCGTGTAGGACTGTTGTGTGGTCCTTACCACCCATGGTCCGGCCGACAGCTGCCAAGGAGAGGTTGAGTTCCTCACGCAGTAGGAACATGGCGACGTGCCTTGCAAGGGCCGTCTGCTTGTCCCTGCGTCGTCCCTTCAGGGACTCCTCGTCGATCGAGAAGTATGAAGACACCGTGCTGAGCACCAATTGCTCGGAGATGCGGTTGGTCTTCGACGGGTTGAGGGTGTCGGCGAGAGCGTTCTTGACAAGGTCGATGGAGATCTCGCTACCGGTCATTTGGGCGTAGGCGGCTACTCGGGTGAGGCATCCTTCGAGCTCCCTGACGTTCTTATGGACGCGCTCCGCCAGGAACGCAAGCACCTCCAAGGGGAAATCCGAGCCGGTCCCATCGGCTTTTACCCGGAGGATCGCCTGACGGGTCTCCAGGTCCGGGTGCTGTATGTCGACAGTGAGACCGCCCCCGAGGCGTGACCGCACACGGTCCTCGAGCAGGGTGAGCGACGTTACGGGTCGATCGCTGGTGATTATGATCTGCCGCGCGGCCATGTGCAGGGAATTGAAGGTGTGGAAGAAGCCCTCCTGGGTCTGCTCCTTGCCTATTAGGAACTGGATGTCGTCGAGGAGAAGGGCATCTGCACTTCTGTAGCGCTCGCGAAAGTCTTCGGTCTTCGCCTCTCGGATGGCCTTGATGTACTCGTTAGTAAACTCCTCGCAGGTAGCGTAGATCGTGGTGAGACCCGCCGCCGCAAGCCGGTGCCCGATGGCGTGCAGCAGGTGCGTCTTGCCCAACCCCACGCCCGAGTAGAGGAACAGGGGGTTGTATGTAATGGCGGGACGCTCGGATACGGCCAGTGCTGCAGCGTGGGCGAGCTGGTTCGAGTTGCCAAGGATGAACGTTTCGAAGGTGTACTTGGGGTTGAGAGGGGAGGCGTGGGGGGCCAGCCTCGCCGGCTGGGCGACAGGCTGGGGTGCTGAGCCATTCTTGGATGAAGCGTCGTCTTCTGGCCTCTCGGCAACAGCCGTGGCGACCGCAGACGTGGGCTCCAGGACAAGCGCTTGCTGTTCGGCATATGCCGGACTACGAGCGACCTGGAAGCGGACATCCACATCGCTCGGGACCATCCCTTGGAGGGTCTCCGAGATGAGCTCGTACATTCGGTGCTCAAGCATCTCGGCGACGAACACGTCGGGCGCACTGACCACGAACACGCCGTCGTCGCAGGATACGCCCGCAGTGTCTTTCAGCCACGTCTCGTAGATGGGGCGGCTGACCTTCATTTGAAGTTGGCCAAGGGCGGCCTGCCAGAGATGGTAGGGCTCTTCTCGCTTCATTGGCTCAGGCACCACCTGTTGTGGAAGTTGTGGATGAAGGCCCGCTTTCGATCTGGCCTGAGGAGGCCGTTGCCGAGGTGGGGCCGCCGACGCACGCGGCGGATTTTAGCACGCCCTTTTGGTTGGATGGCAAGCCATTGACGGCGTGAATTTGAGAGTAATTTTCGATGCAGGGCCTTCGGATGCACGCCGAAGTAGACGGGCGGAGGACGCTAGGCCGCTTCAGCGCCGCGCTCGTGGGCCGGCATCGGGATTCAGGAATAGCGACTACCGAATAGTCCCGTCCCCTCAGCTAGTCTCCTAGGGAACCGCTGAGGCCTCGCGGCGGGTGTTGTGGGGTGGCTGGTGTTCGGCGCGAGGGTGCCCACATGAAACGGCACTTATCCACAGAAAAGGCCGAGTTGCCAACAGGGGTCCGGGCCGGTCGTAGAATCGGCAAGACCCCACCGAGAGCCCCTCCGCGCCGGACAGATTCCCGGCATCCCTGTGTCGATACCGTGCATCGAAAGTCGTGAGCGAGGTAAACGAGATGAAGAACGCTGCGCGGCGGCCGACGGCTGGCAAGAGGCCCTGGACGACTTCGGTCGTCGGGGCAACTGTAATTGTCGTGGCGGCAGCCGTCGTTAGCGCCACGGTTAACCCGCTCCTGGGCCGCGCCATACACTGGGACTGGATGGCGGGTCTAGCAGCAGTCCTCTTTGTGGGGCTGGCGCTTTCGTTCAGAAACCGCTGGCTGTAGCCGGCGGCGGTCCTATGTTTGAGCCCGGTACGCTGAAAGCGGCTTGACGCTGTAGGCGTCTGCGCCGCTCGAGAGGCTGTCGACGGCGGCCCTCGCGGTGTCCAGCGAGGTGAAGCAGGGGATCCGGCGCTCCACGGCGGCGCGCCTGATGGCGAACCCGTCCTGCAGGGCCTCGCGGTCGCCTGTGACGGTGTTTACGACGGCATCGACTGTCCCGTCTTCGATGACGTCGACGACGTTGGGATGTCCTTCGCTCAGCCGCTTGGTGATGGCCACGACCGGCAGCCCAAGACCCTCGATCAAAACCGCCGTCCCCTCCGTCGCATAGAGCTTGTAATCGGCGAGGGCGAGGTCCTTGAACATCGATACTGCTTCGGCTTTGTGCCGGTCCGCGATGCTGAGGAGGATCGACCCTTTCTTGGGCAGGGCGAGGCCCGCGGCCATTAGTGCCTTCAGGACGGCAGGGCGGAACTCGTGATCGATGCCCATGACTTCGCCGGTGGACTTCATCTCGGGACCCAGGTAGGTGTCGACCCCGGCCAGCTTGGACATCGAGAACACGGGGGCCTTGACGCCGACCAGCTTCTGCTTTTTCCACAGGCCGCCTGGATATCCCTGCGACTTGATGGTCTTGCCCAGCATCGCGTTAACCGCCAACTGGACCATCGGGACCCCTGTGACCTTCGAAATAAACGGGATCGTGCGGCTGGATCGGGGGTTGACCTCGAGCACGAAGACTTGAGTCTGTTGTGCCGAACCGCCATCGGAAGCCCCAGGCCTGCGGTAGGCCGGGCCCCCCACCACGACGAACTGGATGTTCATCAGCCCCCTGACGTTGAGTGCCAGGCCGATGCGGGTCGTGTAGTCGACGATGGTGTCGACCTCGTCTTCGGTCAGCGTCAGGCCCGGGTAGATGGCCATGGAATCGCCGCTGTGGACGCCGGCCCGTTCGACATGCTCCATGATGCCCGGGATCAAGACTGTCTCACCGTCGCAGACGGCGTCGACCTCCACCTCTCGACCCTCGAAATATTTGTCTATCAGGACACGGCGACCCTCGCCCGCGGCCAGAGCTTCGGACATGAACCTGACAAGCTCGGTGGCGTTCTGCACGATCTCCATCGCGCGGCCGCCCAGGACGTAGCTGGGCCTTACGAGGATCGGATACCCGACGGCTTGTGCGACATGCAGGGCCTGCTCGAGGTCCGACACGGCTGCGCCCGGCGGATTGGGAATGCCTGCCCGGGCCAGGAACTCCTCGAAGAGATGCCTGTCCGATGCTGTGTCGATAGACTCGGCCGTCGATCCCAGGATGGGCATGTCCGCCTGGTCGAGCGCCTGGGAGAGATTTATGGCGGTCTGCCCGCCGAACTGCACCACCGTGGGTGGGACCACGGCATCTTCGCCCTGCTCCACAAGCGCCTCGTTCTCGATAATATCTCGCAGGCTCTCTTCGTCCAGCGGTTCAAAATAGAGCCGATCGCTGGTATCGAAGTCCGTCGAGACCGTCTCGGGGTTCGAGTTGACGAGCACGCTCTTGATCCCCTCGGCCTTCAGCGCCCAGGCTGCGTGCACCGAGCAGTAGTCGAACTCGATGCCCTGGCCGATGCGAATCGGCCCGCTGCCGACGACGATGGCCTTGGCGCCCGGCAGCGGTTCCGCTTCGTTCTCCTGCTCATACGTGCTGTAGAAGTATGGCGTCTCCGCCTCGAACTCAGCGGCGCACGTGTCGACCATCTTGAAGACAGGCATGATGCCCCACTGTTGCCTGAGCCTACGCACCTCCTCGCCGGCCCTGTCCGTGAGAACACCGAGCTTCTCGTCGGGAAACCCCAGCCGCTTCGCCTCCCGGAGCAGATCGGGCGACAGCGTCTCGCGCAGCAGACGGCCCTCCATGGCAACGATGTTGCCGAAGGCGCGGACGAACCAGGGGTCGATGCCTGTAAGCCGCGAAAGGTCGTCGGCCGGCGTACCGCTCCGAAGGGACGAGAGAAGGGCCCACAGCCGCTCGTCGTTGGGATGCAGCGGCCGTCCCGCCCCCCGGTTTTCGGTCCACTCGGAGTCCTCCCACAGGATGTCGCGATTCGTGATCTCCAGCGAGCGCACGGCCTTCTGGAAGGCGGCTTCGAAAGAGCGGTCGATGGCCATGACCTCGCCGGTGGCCTTCATCTGCGTTCCGATAGTCCGGTCGCCGCGGGGGAACTTGTCGAAGGGCCATCGAGGTACCTTGACGACACAGTAGTCCAGGGCCGGCTCGAAGGCGGCCACGGTCTTCCGTGTAACGGCGTTCGGTATCTCGTCGAGACGCTTCCCAACCGCGATCTTCGCCGCCACCCTTGCGATTGGGTAGCCTGTCGCTTTGGAGGCCAGCGCCGAGCTGCGGCTTACCCTGGGGTTGACCTCGATGACGTAGTATGGGCTCTCGGCACGGCCGCCACCGGGGAGCGACCTGGCCACGACGTCTCCGGGTTCGAGGGCGAACTGGACGTTGCAGCCGCCCTCGATACCGAGGGCGCGGATAATCTTCAGACTGGCCGACCGGAGCATCTGGTACTCTTTGTCCGACAGCGTCTGGCTGGGTGCGACGACGATGCTGTCGCCGGTGTGCACCCCCATGGGGTCGATGTTCTCCATGTTGCAGACGGTGATGCAGTTGTCGGCGCCGTCGCGCATCACCTCGTACTCGATCTCCTTCCAGCCCACCAGAGATCGCTCGATCAACACCTGGTGTATGGGGCTGGCGGCGAGCCCGCTCGAGACGACCGCTTCGAATTCCTCGGGGGTCGTTCCGATGCCCCCACCGGTGCCGCCTAGCGTGTAGGCGGGGCGGACAACGAGAGGCAGGGCCAGGTTGTGGGCGGCGGCGCGGGCTTCTTCCATTGAGGAGACGGTAGCGCTCGGTGGGACCGGCTCCTCAAGGTCCAGTACAAACTGCCGGAACTGGGCGCGGTCCTCGGCGGCGGTTATCGCATCCAGGGGCGTCCCCAGAAGCCGGACGTCGTAACGCTCGAGTACGCCTGCCTCGGCCAGGTCCACGGCGAGGTTCAGCCCGGTCTGGCCGCCCAGGGTCGCCAGAAGTCCGTCGGGCCGCT
>CAUZJF010000109.1:0-7410 GCA_963579975.1 Dehalococcoidia bacterium | reverse complement strand
TCTTGCAGGTCGTGGGAAGCCACGTATGCGAACTGCTCTAGCTCGGTGTTGGACCGGGCCAGCTCCGCTGCCTGTTCAGCCAGCGCCGCCTCTGCTCTCTTGCGCTCGGCGACCTCTTTGTTGAGCTCATTCCGGGATGCCGTTGTCGCCCGCAGGTCCTGCGTCATATTGTTGAAGGCGCGGGTAAGCTGTCCGATCTCGTCGCCCGCGCTCCAGCCGGGAATCTGGTAGCTCAGATTGCCGCGGCCTACCTCCGCGGTGCCTCTGACGAGTTCCTCAATCGGTCGCGTAACACTTCGGGCGAGGAGAAGGCCAAGGACCGCCACGATCAGCGCTACCACGGCCCCGATCCCCAAGACCAGGCCCCGGAGCTCGTTGACTCGACCGAAGGCGATTGACTGCTCGATTTCCGTGCGGATGCACAGCTCATACTGAGGCATCCAGCGCTGCGCCCCTATCACAGGCTCTCCTCGCTGGTTTTCGTAGAGGCTGATGTCCGAAGGGTTGTTCCTGCAGCGTTCCAGCTCGTCCGATTCAGTGGTGTCTCTCACACTGAAACCGCCCGCGGTCGTCGGATCAGTCAGGAAGAACGTCGTTGGGCTCACGAGGTACGTCTCCCCAGGCGTACCGGCCGTGTTCCGTTGGGTCAGAACCTCCGACATCTCGCCAAGGTCCAGATCCGCCGCCAGGACCGCCAAAGTCTCATCTGTCTCACGGACGGGTATGCCGATAGTCATGAGCGGGTCGTCCCTGCCAGTGAGCTGGTAAACGAACTGGACGTGGGTGCGGGTGCTCCCTTCGATAAAGTAGGGTTGCTCCGCGGCCAAGCGATCGAAGGGTGGGTCATCGGTGGTCGCCAACAGGAGGCCGTCTCCGCCACGTAAGAGCGAGAGGTTTTGGAACCCGCCCTCGGTCATGGCGGGAACGAAATGCTCGTCAATGACCTGGCTGCGGGTCTCCAGGTATTCTGCGGTCGACGAGGCGTGCGACATCAACACCACCACGAGCGTTTGGAGCGACGAGCGGTTCGCCAACTCGCGAAGCCGGCTTTCGTTGTCGACGGTCCACTGGCCGAACAGCGCTTCGCGAAGGGCGGTAACCGACGCAAGACGCAGCCTCGTGTCCCTCTCGATAAAATCTCGCCCTTGGCTGAAACCCAGGAATCCCACGATCGCTAGCGGGACCAGGGATAGTGCAAGGGATATGGCGGTCAGCCTTACGGCCAGGCTCATCGTAGCCTCACTTCGATTATCTGAGGTCTATCTACGGGGCTGGCGTGCACGTTCTCTTTGCGAGCCCCTGCCTATCGCTGCAACTGCCGATGTGTGAGCATTCGGAGCCGGTCGGTTTCGGAGAGACGCGGTTTGATCTCAGTCAAGAACTCGGCCAGTGTCTCCTCGACGGTAGCCGTGCTCGTGTCCAGGGCCATCTTCCGAGGGATGACCGAGCGCTCGTATAGCTCTTCGAAGCCGGCCAACACGGGCTCGATATCCTCCTCACGGACGACCTGGTTCTCGTAGGGATCGGTCTTCATCCGCCGCGCTATAACGTCCGGATTCGCTTTGACCTGAACAAGCACGGTGTCCGGCGCCATTTTCAGGATTCTGTGCTCCACGGCCAGGTAGAACCGGCCCCGGTCACCGTACACATCCTTCATTCCGTAGCCGAAGTAACGTGGCGCGTACCCGGCCTCGTCGAAATGGAGCCCGATAATGATGTGGTGCGGGTCGGAGTAGAAAGACTCGCTGAGGTGGTAGTCGACGTGATAGAGCTGGAACATCTTGAGCACGTTGGGACTGAGTGCCAGGATGCCCGCTTGCTCGTCCAAAGTCAGCTTCTCGTGGGAGAGGTGGGGAATCTTGAAGTGGTCGTGAAGGCCGAAGGTCCCTCCCATGGCGCTCTCGCCCCACTTCACGATGGCGTTGACTAGAGTCGTCGTGTCCGCGTACTCGCAACCAGCGAGGACCAGTCTCATCTTTGGGCCTCCAGGCTCTATCCGTCAAGGTCGCTTGCGCCGGCCGTCCTGTTTTGGCTACTACGCATCATAAGCATGCGGACACGATCTTGTTCCGTAAGGTGTGGCTCGCTCTTCGCGACGAACTCGTCCATCGTCTCGCCGCCGTCGAAGAGCTGGTGTCCAGCTCGATTTTCCTGCGGAGACTGGAGTTCGCATATCCTTCCTCGAACCTGCCGAGAATATAGGCGATGTCCTTCTCCTTGAGGACGCCGTTGGATCTCGGTTCGCGTCTCAGGCGTTCCGCGATGACTTCCGCTGACGCTTTGACGAGGACCAAGACAGTCTCGGGCGCGAACGTCATTATCCTCTGCTCTATGTCTTCAGATATTGCGCGACGGTCGCCCTCCTCGCCAGGGCCGCCATATCCAAAATAGAAGGTCCCGTAGATCGCGTCCTCGATGTGCAGTCCGATCACAAAGCGGTCGGGCGTGTTGGGCCTGGGGTCCGAGGAGTGGTAGTAGAGGTTATGGCGCTGCACCGTCTCTTTGATGCTGGGGCTCAGGGCCAGGAACTGACGCTGCTCTTCTTCGGTGAGTTCGGCAGGGTGCCCAACGGTATGTGGAATTTTGAAATGCTCGTGGATCAGACGGACCCGCGTACTCACAACCGACCAGAAGAAGCTTCATCGTACCTCCCGCGACGGAGTACCTATGACCTGGTCCCGTTCCGTTGGGTAGAAGCCGGACGGTCAGGGCTGAGACAACCGTCGTTTGACGTTACGGCGGCTGTGTGTGGGCTTCACGGAGCTTGTGCGCGAAGCCGCCTGTGGGCATGTCCACGTCCGCATAGCTAACTATCTGGTCCCGGGTAACGGGTCTCGTCAGCCTAGCGCCGTGGCAAAGACCGATAGGCAACAAATTTTCTGACGTCGCCTGGTCGGCTTCGACGAGCAGCCCGTACACGGTGTATCCTCCTTCGCCGTCGAGGGTCTCACCGGGTGCGAGGTCGCGTCTGGCGGCCGCCGCCACCTCTCCGACGTACGCTTGAGGCGTCCCTGTGGGCTCGCCATAGAGGTACGCCCTGGCGATCGACACCGGCGCCTCCATTCCGACCAGGTGATAAGGCCGGTACATCACTCCGTACGTGCCAGACGGGTCCATCGCCATGCCATACTCGCCGAGGCACTGCCGCAAGTAAGGACTCTCGCTCGTGAGTACAACGTAGACGCCCCAGCGCAGCGAATCGGGAACGTCGGTGCCGTCGGGGTACACGCAGCTAACGATCTCGACGATACCCGTACGGGTCAGGATACCGCCATGCTCCTTTGGAGCAAGCAGCACAGGTATCTTCTCGACGGAGGCCGGCGGGAAGTGCATGCCTGGCACGTCGGGCACGAGTCCGGTCATGTTCGCGACTGCGCACATCTCGACCGCCGACTTGGTGCCGTCGAGGAAGGAGTTGTACATCTTGGGGTTCAGGTTTCCGGCCGCTACTTCGTCGGGAGTGTAGCCGTACCGGAGCAGCGCATCGTCGGGCGTACCCCGGCGGTAGTCGGGGGCGTACTTTGTGCCCTTCCCGGCCGCTACGACATCGAAGCCCATACTAACGGCCCAATCGTACAGTTCTTCTATGACAGCGGGCTGGTCGCCGTAGGCGAGGCTGTAGACGACACTGGCCTCGTCGGCCATTCTCTTGAGGGCTAGGCCCACCAGTACGTCGGCCTCCACGTTAACCATCACGACGTGCTTGCCGGCGGAGATGGCATCGGAGGCGTGTTTCGCTCCGAGGTCCGGGTTCCCCGTAGCCTCGACGACTACATCGACCTCCGCCTGGGTAGCGACGTCGACGCTTTCGGTGACGACGGTTATGCGCCGGCGAATCGAATCGTTCGCGATCGACACGTCCGACGAGTACGAAAGGCTGTCCGGCTCGTATCCGGAGGTGGCCAGCGCATCGGTCGCACGTTTCCCGTCGATATCGCAGGCGACTGCGACTTCCATTCCTGGCGCACGGAGTATCTGAGCCAGCATCATCGAGCCGAACCGCCCACATCCGACGACGGCTACCCGGATCGGTTTCCCCTTTTCTTCGAGTGCTAGTAGTCTTTCGCGCATTAGCGTGTGTCTACTCCAGCAGGAGGTCCATGCGTTCTTTCAGGAGGTGCTCCGGCAGGTTGGTCTCCTTCATGAAACCGACGAGCGTTCGATGCAAATCCCTGGCTTGCTCCGGACTGGTCGAAATGATGTTCTTCAGCTGGTCAGGGTCCGAAGGCAAATGGTAGAGCTCGGAGCGGGTATCGCTTGGACTGAACAGGAACGACCACTCGTCGGTGGTCACAGTCGTGACGTTCGCGTAAGCCATCCTGCGCCGGCGGTTGTCGACGGCGTTCACCGGGTCCCCGGGGTTGGCGAACGGGACGGTCGTGACGGTGAACTGTCGGCCCGGCGTCGATGGGTCGCGCACTTTCGGTAGCAGCGATCGACCTTCGACCCAACTGGGCGCCTCGTTGCCCATCAGATCCAGCACCGTGGGCATGACGTCGACGGCAGATGTCAGACCTGCATATGCGCTCGGGCGGACGCCGGGGACGTAGACCAGCAAAGGGATGAGCGTGAGCTCTTCGTATAGAGGAGAAAAGCTCCATATAGCGTTCGGGTCCGCGAAGTCGTACAGCGTGCCGTCGGGCCTCTTGGCGAAGGTCAGCTTGCCGAAGAGCCCGTCGTGCTCGCCGAAGAAGAAGCCGTGGTCGGTCGTAAAGATGATCGCCGTGTCGTCCATCAGCCCCATGTTCTCGACCATGCTGAGCAGATAGCCCACCCAAGTGTCGACCATAGTGACTTCGCCACAGTACATCGCGTGGGCCTTGCGCACTTTCTCTTCCGTCAGCCCCTTCGCATCCCGCCAGTGTCCGTAGGGCGGGTCGACGATCTCTCCGTCGTAGCCTGGCCAATAGAGGTCCGTATAGTAGGCAGGCGCGTCCCAAGGCTCATGAGGGTCCCAGGTGTCGACGTACAAGAAGAAGTCTTCTTTGTAGTGAAGCTGGAGCCACTCCATGGCCCGCGTGACCGTTTGGGCGACGTTTCTGTCCCCCTCGAAGCGCCAGGCAGCACGGGCGTCTTGGGACTCATGATGCTGCCCTGGCGCAGGCCGGATCCCCGAGCCTGCCTGGCCGTTGTACATCGAAAAGGTCTGGAAGCCTCTGTCGTAGTTCATGCCGCCGCGCAGGTAGAAGGGAGTATCGACCATGGCCGCCGTGTGGATACCATCCGCGGCCAGAATCTCCGCAAGGGTAGCGACGCCGTCGGGCAGCGGCTCCCACGTCATGAAGGACATCGTCCAACGGCCGGTGGCGTGGTCGGCGCGGCTCGGCATGGTTGGGAATCCGGCGGCATAGTGTCGATCGAATCGGACCGACTTTGCGGCGAGGTCGTCGAGAGAGGGAGTCCTGATTTCGGCGTTCTTGCCGTATGCTCCCAGGTGGTCCTGTCGGAAGGTATCGGCTACGATCCAGATGACGTTCATTGGTATACCCGGCGGAGGATTGCGGACGCAAACACACGATATCACATCCCAGGTAGCTCGATGCCCTTGCGGTCTCCTTGACACTGTCTAGGTGCGTCCATAGACTGAGGGCACTTCGACCGACAGGTTCACCGTCCAACCCGGGCAAGTTCGGCACGGAACGCCCAACAGGAGGCACAAACCTATGAATCTGCAAGCTGAAATGAAAGTCGGAAAGGTGGAGGCCACTGCCATCAGCTCCGATGGGGCTCAGCCGGAGCTCGGCGCGGTGCCCGAGGCCCGCCGGCAGGGTAGAGGCCCCAAGATCTGGCTGGCCGGCGACCCCGAGGACCTCAAGGAGTGGATGCCCCTCGGCATCGAAGGGATCGTAACCAATACAGTCGTGCTAAACCAGATGGTGAAGAAATACGGGACGATGATCGAAGTCGTCCAGCGCTACCTAGACGTCACCGACAAGCCTGTCGTCGTGGAGATCGATGGGAACTCGAAAGACGAGCTCCTGGACGTGGGTCACGTCTTCACCAAGATGTCCGACCAGGTGATACTCAAGATTCCAAGCAACGTCATAGGCCTGCACGCCTTAGCCACCCTTAACGACGAAGGGGTGGAGACGTTCTGCACCACGGTCTTCTCTCTCACGCAGGCGGCCGCGGTGGCCCAGACCGGCGCGGACCACATCTTGCCCTTCTGCGAGCCCGTCAAGGAAGTGGGAGGCGATCCTACCAAGCTGGTCCGCGAATGCGTCCAGATGTTCAAGGGCTGGGAGCAGCGACCTTTCGTAATGGCCGCGCTCGTAAGGTCGGTGGATACCGCCTACGCCGCGTTCCGTGACGGAGCAGACGAGATAGTCACGTTCTGGGCGGTCTACAAAGACATGATGGAGAATCCGCTTACCGCGCAGTGGAACCAGACCTTCATGAACGAGTGGATCGAGATGCACGAGGCCGGCAAACTCGAAGGCTTGCCTGTCAGACTGGGCAAGTAGCAGCTTCACCTGACGATTTCGAATCCTCGCCGCGCTGACGCCCCGGTCCGACGCCGGAGCGTCAGTTTTTCTCGATCGATCTGCCGTGGGTCCAACCGCTCGAGGATTCCGAGAGCGCTGGCCAATAGGTCTCGCTCGGCCAAGTCCAGATTGCCCAGGTCTTTGGCGAGCCTCGCCACTTGTGTGGCTCTTGCCTCGGCCAGCGCGGCGCGCCCGGCCTTGGTCGCCTGCACCTCGACCATGCGCCTGTCCCGTTTCGACGGGCAACTCAGTGCTGTATTTCAACGGTCCAGACATACATGCCGGTTACGAGACGCTCAAGTCTCGCGGCGTTGAGTTCACCGGCGACTACGAGCTCTGGCTCGCTTTTTTCAGGGACTCCGACGGCAACATGATGGCCATTATGGACGAGCGAGGCGAGCTCTCCACGTAGACTGGCCTCGTGGTAAACGCCCGCCGATCCAGGCCATGGTCCGGCCTGCGCTGGAATGACCGTGGCGCGAGTATGGTTGGGCCTGCGCTTGGGCCTAGCCTGGCAGTCACAATGTTCGAGTCGCACTTTCACATTCCCTCGTCTTGTGGCATATTGGATACAGGAGGATTGTGGAATTGACCACAATGCAGCATCGAACACCAGTCAAGCTGGCCGAGTCCAAGGTGTTGAAGAGGGTGGACATCACGTCCGATCTGCTGCTGATGTGGATCGAGAAACCCGAGGATTTCACCTTCAAGGCGGGACAGTACTGCACGATTGGACTAGAGGGCATTGAGCGCGCCTACTCCATCGTCTCCGCGCCGCACGAGGAATCTCTGGAGCTGTTCGTAGAGTTGGTGCTCCGGCCCGACGGTAATCTCACCCCGTTGATCTGGGATCTGAACGTCGGGGATGCGGTGACCATCCGGCCGAGGGCGAAAGGCATCTTCACGTTCAAGCCGGCGCTTCCGA
>CAUZJF010000108.1:0-7413 GCA_963579975.1 Dehalococcoidia bacterium | reverse complement strand
GGTGTTAGCCGTCAGTGCAGTAGGAGCCTTCTCAACCATCATATTCTCGAAACCGGTCTGAATAGTCTCCTTCTCCGTGACCCTTTGTGCGGTGGTGCGAGTTTCACCGAACTGCACTACCTGAGGCACGATAGCCGCGGCCAGCGCGACTATGATCCCCACTACGATCAAAAGCTCGATCAGTGTGAAACCCGATTCATTGCTCTGCTTCATCGAAGATCCCCCTTCTGGGTTTAGAGATTCGGGTCTGAGCCCGGCGCATCCGGAATACGCCTCCCCGACCCTTTCGATGGTCAGACGATAGCCGGTACGCGGACGGTTTCCATCGTCCAGGAGTCACAATTAGGGTAATCCTATCAGGCAGACACCAAGGGGGAATCCAATAGACGACGACCGCTTTCGTTGAGGCCGACAGGTCGCTCCGAGAAAGCGCGCTACTGCGTGTTATCCACTGCCGCAGGCGCGCCTCGCGCCCTGGCTTCGATGACAAAAACGACGCTGCCTCTTCGCACGGGGGCAGCGGGCTGCTCAGCCTCTGAGCCGTCCACCAGGCCGGCTAGTATTTCAGCCGGTGTCGTGCCTCCGGCCGGTGTATTGGCGGACGAGCCCCAGCCCGCCGATACTCTGCGGAGCACGACATCTTCGAACAGGCCGGAATCTTTGATGTTGTTCGAATACAGGATGGAGTCTTCGACCGCGGGCGCCAAGCCCTTCAGCTCGAATCTGCTTCGGGTCGGAGTGAACTCGGAGACGGTTACCCCGTCTGGCTTGGTTCTGACTGTGATCGTCTCGATCTTCTCGAACCAGGCGCCAAGATCCTCGACACTCCTTTCAAGTTCGTCGAGCTGTGCACTCATTGCCAGGGCCAACCGGCGGGCCTCCGTGGCCCTGAGTTGAAGCACTTCCGCAGTCTTGGTCCCGAGCCGATGCTTCGCCGCCTGTTCCTGGATCGCCTCGAGTCGGACCGCCGCAGCCACGCTCTCGTCTTTAATGTCATCTACTCTTGGTGTCAGGTTGAAGACCGCAACGGCAAACAGAGTCAGCGCGAGAAAAACCGAAACCGGCACTATTGGCAGCGGCGCCGGCAGATGCCGCGGAGAATAGCAGGCTCAACGGCACTGCGTCTCTTACCGGAACTCGCTTGAACCCTGTCGGCCTCGCTTGGTCCAGCAGAGCGAGGCCAATGGCGTTCGCATACTCGACTACCAGGAACCCCTCCGGGTACTCGACTGGCGGCGATGGTGTCAATATTTCTCGGCCCAGCATCGCCCGCAGAACTGACGCCAGGTCTCCGCTTTCGGGAAGCTGGCCGCTCAGTACTACCGGCACGTTGCCATCTTCGTCTGCTTCTTCACGGGACCGGCCAAACCCCTCGACCTGCTCAACTGCCCTGGCAAGCGCCTCTGCCCTATCTTCGATGCTCTGGTCACCATCGGCCGTCAGGGCCTGGTGCACCGCTTGAGGCACTCCCCCGTGGATCAGGATGACGGCGGTACGGCCCCCTGGAGATGCGCGACTACGGCATTCGGAACCCCTGCTGCCAGGCCAAGGGCGGTCGCCTGAGAGTAGGTCGCGGCGTGGCCCAAACGATCCAGGGCTACATAGACGATGGCATAGTCGACTTCAAACTGCTCGAGTATACGTCCGGGGTCGACCCGAGCTACTTCGCCACGCCGCACGACATCACACCCACGAGCACGATGGCGTGGGTGACGATCAACATCAACGATCTGGTCGGCGTAACCGCAGACGGCGCGATTCTGTTAGTCAACTCCGTAACCTCCACCGACTTGGCCTACGGAATCCGAGAGCGGGGCAGCACCTACTCCACGACCAACTGCGAGCTAGAGGAGTACCGCGCCACCATGTACCTGGTAGGGCTTGACGTGGCCCGCCGTTTCGATATCTACATACTTGACCAGGACATGAAGATCTACCTTGTGGCGCAGACGAAGGGTTCCATCGTCTTTTACGAAAACGACATCGGCGCCGGCACTCACTTCCAGGTCGGCATCGGCATTACCAGCTTCAATATTTGGGACGAACACATGGAGTCGACACAGTCCGACGTGTACATCGCAGGGTATACCAAGCCGCCATAGTAAGTCGTCTATTCGAACATCCAGGTATTTGATCGACAGGGGTCCGGGCAGGCAGCCGGGCCCCTTTGACGCTTACCGAGTGTGGGCTACAATACCCGCGATGACAGACGCCGCTGGTCTTAACGTGATTCTCCTGGGAGCGGGCCGAGGAAGTCGGCTGATGCCACTGACCGCCTCGCAGCCGAAGACCTTCACGCCCATCGCGGGCAAGAGAATCCTCGACTGGACCCTGGACGCATTTCAGCGGAACGGTTTAGGCAGCTTCGTCTTCGTCGGCGGCTACCTCAAACACCTCGTCGAGGCCGAGTACCCCCAGTTCACGATGGTCGAGAACCCTAACTGGCCTGACACAAACATGCTCCACTCGCTCGCGTGTGCGCGGGACTTCATGGCCCAGGGGTTCTACTCGACCTATACCGACACCCTCTACCGTGACGACGCCGTGGCGTCGTTGAAGGAATCCCCCTACGACATAACCCTCGTGATGGACACACTTTGGCGAGAGAGGTACCGCTTTCGGAGCCAGCATCCCGAGTCCGACGGCGAGAAGATGATCGCCGACGGCATTTTTACGGCAGGCAGACCATTCCGCCACGCCTACGTGATCCACCAGCTCGACCAGATGATTCAGGAAGGGATCGAAGTCCACTGTGTCTCCGTACCCGGCGAGTACCACGAGATCGACACGCTGGAAGACCACCAGCTCGCTTCCAGGGCCTGGTGGTGAGGCAAGGGTTATGCCGATGACAGGCGTTCTCTTCCCGACGACCGTGGTCGGCTCCATGCCCCGGCCTCGGTACGTCAAAGACCTGATCGAGGCCCAGGCCTCGTCAGGCGACACCGGCGACGACTTCCAGCGAATGATGGACGCGGCGGTCCCTTACGTCGCCCAAATGCAGGAATTGGCTGGGATCGACATCATTTCCGACGGCGAGTGGCGTCGGAAATCATATGTCGGCGTCATCGCCGACATATGCAGCGGTTTCGAGATCTCGATCAAAGTGGTCCAGGGCCAGCGCCAAACATGGCATGTCGTTACGTCCCGGATTTCGGCGGTCAACCCGGGCCAGATGGCGCGGGAGGCAGCATTCTTGAAGCGTCACACGACGCGTCAGGTCAAAGTGGCGTTGCCATCGCCATACCTGTTGGGCGAGCGGATGTGGGACGAGGAGCTGTCGCGAGACGCGTACCCCACCCGCAGGGACTTCACGGAAGCTCTGGTGCCCGTCCTGCGCAACGAGCTCGCGGCCCTTCGCGACGAGGGCGTAGCTGTCGCTCAGTTCGACGACCCGTCGATATGCCTGTTTGTCGATCCAACCGTCCGGGCCCGGTACGAAGACCCCGACGGCGAAATCGACTACGCCGTCGATCTACTGAACCGCACGGTAGCTGGCATTGAGGGAATCGACCTTGCACTTCACCTGTGCCGGCGCAACAAGGGCCGGTCGGGCTGGGTCGGCGAAGGCGGCTACGGCCCAATACTTCCTGCTCTGAGCGAGCTAGCGTTCGACAGCCTTATGTTTGAGTTCGCGATGCCGGCAGCGGGCGACAAGGACATTTTGGCCAAGCTGCCGGAGCGCTTCGACATAGGCCTGGGCTGCATCGACTGCCGCAGTCCGCACATCGACACGCCGGACGAGATCGTGGACCGCGTCAGGCAGGCATTGGAACACGTGGCCCCTGAACGGCTTTCCCTCCATCCGGATTGCGGGTTCGCTCCGGGTAGCGCCGCCGATATCCCGATGGACGAAGCCTACCTGAAGCTCCGAAACGAGGCCGCCGCCGCCGAGCGTCTCCGTGCCGAGTTCGGCTAGAGCCTTACTCCCAATGATCTACGACGGCCACGCCTACTGCTTCCCCGACCAGCGCGGCGACGGAGGTTTCGCCGACCCCAATGAGTTCAGGCGCCATCTGCAGCTTGGCATGGCCGGCCACTTTCAGTCGGCCTGGCGCGTCGAGGACCGATCCCCGGCCGACAGCGGTGGCATCGTAGACTTATCCCGCGGGCTGACGTTCGACAGCCTGAGGGACGCCGACTTCCGCCCTGCCGGTCATGGTAGGTTCGAGTGGACCGTCGAGGGCGTGGACTACGCGAAGCAGGTCATGCCGCCGTCGGTCATCGACATGACCTACACCGCAGAGAACCTCGTCGCCGAGATGGACTACGCCGGCGTCGACATGGCTCTGTTGCACCGGACACCCTATCTCGGGATATCCAACGAATTCATCGCCGACAGCGTGCGCCGGTTCCCTAGTCGCCTCCAGGGGCTGGCGCATGTCGAGGAGTGGTTGGTCCAACCGGAACCGGCGGCGTCCATCGAGAAAGTCGGGCGCGCCATCGGAGACCTGGGACTGGTGGGCCTCCAGTTCCTAACCAACTATCCCGCGCTCTACGGGCAGATGGAGCCGTGGGACAGTCCGGGCTTCCAACCGTTCTGGGACGCCGTCGCCGGCCTCGACGTGCCCGTGTTCTTCACCCTGGGCGGCTGGGTCGGGAAAGCACCGGCGAGCGACGCGGCCCGTCTCGAAGCGTACATCGAGGAGCTAAGGATGGTCCGCCGGTGGATGGAGCGCTATCCGGACGTCGCGGTGGTGCTCACACACGGGTTCAGCTGGCGTATGTTCCTGGACGGCGACAAGCTGAATCCGCCCGACGAGGTGTTCGCCGCAGCGCCGGTAGACAACCCCAATTTCTATCTTCAGGTCATGTTTCCCATCTCTCTCGGCAAGGAGTGGGACTACCCCATGCCCCAGGTCCGGCCTACGCTCGAAGAACTGGTCCGGCGCATAGGGGCCGATCGGCTCATCTGGGGAACTGACATTCCGATGGTCATGCGCCATTTCACCTACAGGCAGAGCCTGGACTTCATACGACTCTATTGCGATTTCCTAACCACCGACGAGATGGACCTGTTTCTGGGCGGCAATATGGTCCGCCTGGCCGGACCGCCATTGGAGAATAGATAGCGTGATAATTGACGGCCACGCATACTGCTTCCCTCCGATGGATTCGCCGGCGGGATACGATTCCATCGAAGAAAAGATGGCACACGTGCAGCGCGAGATCGGTGGACACCACCAGCCAGCCTGGCGGGTCCGTGACCGCACTCCCGCCGATAATAGTGCCCTGATCGACCCGCCGACCGGCGAGCCTCATTCCGTGACGTGGAAGCGAGACCTGGGCCGCCTCGTTTGGGAATACGACGGCGAGACCTACACGAAGCAGTACGTCCCGCCCATGCTGTACAACCTCGAATCGACTCCGGAGATGCTGATCAGGGAGATGGACTACGCCGGGGTAGACAAAGCCGTCCTGCACCATTCGGCCCATCTGGGGCTGCTGAACCCCTACCTCAGAGACGCTGTGAGCCACTTCCCGGACCGCCTGACTCGGCTTATCGGGGTCAAGGACGGCCACACGCCCGGCGATCCCGACGCGGCGATCGCGGAGGTCGAGGCTGAGGTACAGGCCGAAGGGACCTGCGGCTTCCAGTTCTTCCCCAAGTTCTACTACCTCGGCGGCCACACCGAGCCCTGGGACGGCGGTGCGATGAGGCCGTTCTGGGATGCTATAGCCTCAATGAAGACGCCCGTGTACTTCACGCTGGTCGGCGCTCGAGTCGGGACACAGTACTCCGACGCCGAACGTGAGGGATACCTCGAAGAGCAGCGCAACCTCATGCGGTGGATGGAGAGGTACCCCGACGTACCGGTCGTGTTGACACATGGACTACCTTGGCAGAGCTACTTGGAGGACGACCGCATCGTGTTGCCTGAGGAAATCTGGGAGGTATTCAGCGCGCCCCAGTGTCACATGCAGCTTCTGCTAACGATTCAGATGGGCGGCATGTGGGAGTACCCGTGGCGAGAGGCCGATCCCACCATCCAGGAGTGTGTCGAGCGCATCGGCGCCGACCGTTTGATCTGGGGGACCGACATGCCAATGGTCGCGCGCTTCTGCACGTACCGGCAGGCCCTCGACCAGTACGGCGTCCACTGCGAGTTCCTGTCAGACGGCGAGCGCCGGTCCATCATCGGCGGCACGGTGGCCCCGTTGTTAGGCATTAGCCCGTGAAACTCCTCGGCATCGAGACTTCGTGTGACGAGACCGCCGTAGCCGTGGTGGAGGACGGTCGCGCCATCCACTCCAACATCGTCGCGTCCCAGGCCGACCTCCACGCTACCTTCGGCGGCATAGTCCCAGAGGTCGCGTCCCGCCAGCACCTTCTGACTATCGTTCCGGTCGTCCGCCGGGCCCTCAACGACGCCGGTGTGGAGCTGGCCGATCTCCAGGGGATCGCTGTGACCAATGGGCCGGGACTAGCGGGTGCGTTGCTCATCGGAGTCAACGCCGCCAAGGGACTGGCGCTCGCCGCGAAGCTTCCGCTGATCGGGATCAACCACCTCGAAGGCCACGTTTACGCCGCTTGGCTCGAGGGACAGGACCCGGAGGTCGCACCGGGGTTCCCGCTCATATGTCTGATTGCCTCAGGCGGCCACACAGACCTCACCCTGATGAGGGGCCACGGCGACTATGAGCTCATGGGCCGTACTCGGGACGACGCCGCGGGCGAGGCCTTCGATAAAGCGGCCCGCGTGCTAGGGCTCGGATTCCCCGGCGGGCCCGCCATCCAGCACGTCGCGGCGAACGGCAGGGGCGAAGAACCTCCCTTCCCTCGACCTAAAATCAAAGACTCGTTGGACTTCAGCTTCAGCGGACTGAAGACAGCCGTCCTGCGACGCGCGGAGAAGCGCGGCTGGTACCCTCCGTCCGAAGATGCCGAGGTCGACGACGCAGATGTCGGCAGGGTCGCCGCCGCCTTTCAGGAAGCCGTTGTAGATTCGCTGGTGACGCGCGTGCTCGAGTCCGTCAGCCGGTTCGATGTCAAAGGCGTCCTGCTCGGCGGTGGAGTGGCGGCCAACGACCTGCTCCGTAAGGAGTTGGCCGGTCGGTCTCCAGTACAGGTTATCGTCCCCAGTCCCGGCCTTTGTACAGACAACGGAGCCATGATCGGCGCCGCCGGATGGTTCCACCTGCGCAACGGCGTCCGCCACGAGTGGGACTTGGACGTGGTACCACAGATGAAGCTCGGTTAGCCAGGTGCGCTCCGCTCGTCGTGGAACAGGCCCGCTGACTTTCACGGGGCAAACGGTAGCACCACGACAGCGAACTGCCGTGGCGCTGTTCCTCGCCTTCGATCTGAGAGGTCGGACCTACCGGCCCGAGACGCTAGTCGTCGTCTGTCGCACCGTCAGAGCCATCTTTGTCCTTCCCGCTGGAGTCGTCGTCCGCCTTGGTACCGACCACTGC
>CAUZJF010000107.1:0-7441 GCA_963579975.1 Dehalococcoidia bacterium | reverse complement strand
CGCCATTCCGGCGCGACGTCGCCACCGGCGACCGCGGCGCGCGGCGCGAAACCGTGGCGCATCGGGACCAGCAGGTCGCCGTCCTTGCTGGTCTTAGAACGCTCGAGCAGTCCATCGATTTGGGAACGCAGGAGCTCCAGGTAGCCGGTGTCGCCCGTGAGCAGGTGGGCGCACTCGGCTCCGATCGCAACTGAGATCAGCAGGCTGTCGGCGCCGCGTTCACTGGCCCAGCCTTTGACGCCGCCCCACCACTGGCCGTTGCGGTGTTCGCCGATCTTGCCGGTCGGTCCGACGTTGTCGGGGATTATCCCACCGTTCTCGCGGGTACGGTCGATCCAGGCATCGGCGTAGTCGAGAACCCAACGGCGGTACCTGTCGTCGCCGGTGTAGAGGTAGGCGTTGGTCACCATCGCGGTGGCGCCGAGGTTCTCAGGCACGTCGCCGTCGAGGGCCATCTTGTCGAAGACGTCCACGACCTCGCGGCGCCGATCGGGCTTGTCCCACCACTCCGGTTCCAGGTCTTTGATGGTCGGGTAGAGCTGATGGTGGGTATCGACGCCGACGGGGCTGCCGTCGCCCTTGGCCCAGCGATTCCAGTCCCGAACTATGGACCGGTGCATGAAACCGCCGTAGTTGGGGTGGTCGAGCCACGCCTTCACGAACTCGATGTCGTCGGTGGTTTTGCCGGTCGAGTGGAGCAGCGGGACCTTGCTTCCGGCGTGGAGAAGGGGGCCTTCGCTGCCGTGGTAGGGTGACCGGATGATGCGGTGGTTGGCGTCGTAGTTGGGGGCGTCGGGGTCGTCGCCCATGTAGAGGCCGGCGAACCTAGTCGCGCGCTGAATGTTCACTTCGAGGTTCGGGTTGGCGAGGCCGAAGTCGTAAAAGGACTGCGAGCCCTCGCCCATGTGGAACCAGTCGGAGTTGTACGGGATGTTCAGGTTCCAATACTCGTTCTTGAGCTGCGGCATGTAGAAGGGGTGGCTTGAAGCTTTGCTGCTGTCGTTGGTTTCTTCGTAGTAGCGGGTGGTGGCGTCCCAGAAGCCGAGGGCGTAGTCGAGAATTCGGTCGTCGGCGCCGAGGGCGTAGAAAAGACCCCAGTTGTGCGTGATCTCGTAGATGTCGTCGACGTCCTGGACGTAGTAGGTACTCAGGTCGGAGCGGCAGTATTTCTGGACGAAGCAGTCCGCGGCCTCCTCCATGGTGGTGATCAGCTGGCGCTGGAGCAGCGCCCATGCGGGTGGTGGGCCGAGGTCGGTTGCGCGGATGGTGGGCATGTCGCGGGTTGGGATTGTCATTCAGTTTGCTCCTTGGTGTTGGATGGTGGGTCGCGTCGACGGGCGCATGCAATGCGCCCCTACGATCATGGTCCGGTACCGTGTTGTGGTCATGACAGGTTGGCCTACTGGTGACCTCGCGCCTTGGGTGCTTCGACAGGGCTCAGCAGGAACGGGTTTCATTGCAGCGTCCTAGAGTCCGCGGATGGCGTTCCAGGTAGGCGTAGATCGTGCCGCTGGCCGCGTTGGTCGCGCCGGGCCCCATGATGGAGATGCAAACGTCACAGGTGCCCGTGAGCTCGCCGGAGACTACGGCCATCATTGCTGCGGTGGTCTCGTGCTGGGTCAGGACGAAGGGGATGTCTTGCTCGTGGCACGCCTCGACCAGGTCGATGGAGCTTCCGCCGCCTGGAATCCCGAAGATGTAGGGGACGCCGCTACTCTTCAGCGCTGTCACTATATGGCGGGCGACGCGATTGGATACTGCGGGCGGGCGGGCGGCGCTTGTCATGCGCGGGTCTCCGTGTGTCAGGTCCGGTTTGCGTGATACTTTGATCGAGGGATGGGAAGATAGGCCAGCATAATATACATTATTGCCGCCCGGGGGATGGCCGGGCTCTCGGATACCCAGACAGGCGAGACACGCAACACCAGAACCGGGAGGACTTCATGAGACGATTCACGCGGACACCTTACTACAGCGGGCCCGACGACCCCGAGCGAGGCGAGGTCAGAGGCACCTTGAAGCTGGGCGAGACGGTGGTAATCGAGACGGTCGGCGGGCACGACCAGGACCTCAAAATTGAAGGCGAGCTCAAGCCGGGTATGGTCATGGACGTGAAGACTCCCAGATATTCGCGTCCGGGAGGTCCGTTCCTGATCGAAGGCGTCGAGCCGGGCGATTGGGTCGCCTTCGAGATCCTCGACATGGAGGTGGGGCCGTACGGCTTCTATCGCAACGGCGGCCCACTGTGGGGGAGTATCCGACTGATCGCACCTGTCCGGGACGGATTTGTGCACTTCCCGCCGGACTTCGTGGTCCCGGCCCGGCCGATGATCGGAGTTATCCAGCTTGAATCAGTCGCGCCATATGAGATCGACCATGGAGGAAACATGGACTTCAATTCGGTGCGTACGGGCAGCACGGTCCACATTCGCGCCCAGAAGCCAGGCGGACTCCTGATGTTGGGCGACGTGCATGCGCGGATGTCTGATGGTGAGCTGACCGGCACGGGGGTGGAGATCGACTCGGCGATTACGTTGAGAGCCAATCGCTCGAAGGGCTTTTCGGCTTCGAGTCCGGTCGTTGAGACGACCAACGTCGCCGAGAGCGCCGAGGAGTACCTGACCGGCGGCCGAGGGCTGACCTGGATCGACGCCGTCAACGCGGCCTGGGCGGACATGGTCGGACTCATCGCGGACGTGTACGACACGACCACGGAGCACGCGAACCTGATTGTCGGGACGATCGGCGATGCCAGACCCGGCTACGCCGCGGGAACCATGAACAAGCGGGGCAATACCGATGGCGGCTACGTGACGTGTCAGATCGCGGTTACGAAGGAGCTCAAGAGGACGGGCCAGCCTTTCGTGGGGTAGCATAGGCCCTGGTCGGGGCCCTTGCCTCCATCCGGGGCTGCGGGCCGCGCCGCTGAACGAAACATCAGGAGTAGAGATGAGTGACACATCGCCGAACTTGACCATCACCGCGGGCAGGGTCTTCTGCGTGGCCACGGACCTCGACGGGCCCGGGGGCGTCGAGGTCCGTGGCGGAAAGATCGTGGCCTCCGGTCCGAATGTCACGCGGTGTGGCGACGATTCGCTGGACTTCCGGGACGGGCTGCTTATCCCGGGCCTGGTAGACCTGCATGCTCATCCCGGTTTGCCGACCTGGAGGTTTGCGATCGATCCGGACGTCGAGATTCTGCCGCGTGGCACGACGACGATCCTCTCGCAGGGCGACGCGGGTGCGGAAACGTGGCCGATATTTCGCGAGAAGTTCATCGAGGGCGCCCAGACTCGGGTGAAGCTGGCGATCAGTCCTTCGGTGAAGGGCGAGCTGGAAGACCGGGGGGTTTTCATCAACCTGCACGAGGTCGACGTTGAGGCGTGCGTCTCGACGATCGAGGAGGGTGGTGAGGACATCTGGGGCCTCGCGGCTAACCTGACGACGAAGGCGTGTGGCGACAACGACCCCAGGGAGGTGATGAGGAGGACGCTGGAGATCGCCGAGCGCACCGGACGGCCTATTCTGTACGGCCCTCGGAGGGAGCCGTCGGACTGGCCGCTGGCGGAGCAACTGAAGCTGCTGCGGCCGGGCGACGTGGTCACGTATTGCTTCCATGATGACGCCGAAAGCATAATCGCCGGCGGTAGGGTCGTGGAATCAGCCTGGGAAGCCCGAGAGCGCGGCGTCCTGTTCGACGTCGGGCACGGCAAGGGCACGGACGACATGGGCGTCGGGCCCGATGCCATCGCCGACGGGTTTCTGCCGGATACGATCTCGAGCGACGTCTATAACAACCACCTGGGATGGGACCCGCCCCACGATTTGGCACGAACGGTTTCGCGAATGATCGCTATCGGGGTGCCGGAGACCGAAGCCCTGGCCCGGGCGACGCAACGCCCAGCCGAGGTGCTTGGCCTGGCCGGACAGGTCGGCACGCTGGCGCCGGGCGCCGACGGCGACCTCACGGTGCTGCGCTGGAGCGACCCGGTCCACCTGGCCATGGTAAACGGCGAGAGCCGCAGCGGTCCGTGCCTGGAGCCGGTACTGACCGTCAAGGCGGGCCGAATCGTGGGACGCTGAGATCCAGTCAAGAGCCTATCCAGGTGTGCACGAATGTATGACCTGTTAATCAAGAACGGGATGGTCGTCGACGGGAGCGGCAGTCCTGGCTTCTACGCGGCCGTGCTCGTGGACAAGGAGCGCGTCACGATTCACCGCGGTGACGTCTCGGACATCGAGGCGCGTCGGGAAATCAACGCTGCCGGCCACGTGGTTTGCCCCGGGTTCATCGATCTGCACTCGCACGCGGGGCTGACGATACTTGGCGAGCCGCACCACGACCCCAAGGTGCGGCAGGGCGTCACCACGGAGCTCGTCGGCATAGATGGAATATCCCACGCGCCGTTCAAAAGCCATGAGGAGCTGCGCCGATACATCTGGCTGGACTCGGGCCTGAACGGCTACCCGCCGACGCCCGCCGACTGGCTTACCGTTGCCGATCTGCTGGGCAAGTACGACAACAAAGTGGCGGTCAACATCGCTTTCATTCTGGGTAATTCGCCGGTCCGAATATGGTCGGTCGGCTGGGACAATCGTCCCGCCACCGACGCTGAGATAGAGGACATGAAGGCTGTCGTCCGCGAGGCAATGGAGGAGGGCGCGTGGGGTCTTTCCACCGGTCTAGACTACGAGCCCGGCGCCTTCGCAGACACCGACGAACTGGTCGCGCTATCGGATGCGGCCGCCGCCTTGGGCGGCTTCTATCACACTCACACCCGGTCGGCACTGCGCGCGAAGTCGCTACTGGCGCCTTGGCACGAGGCCCTCGACATCGGTAGACGCAGCGGCATCGCTCTTCACATGACCCACTACCGTCAGAGCGCTCATGGTGTCGGCAGTTACCTGGACTACATCGCCCTCATCGAGGACGCGCGGGCTGAGGGAATGGACGTGACCTTCGACTGCTACAGCTATGCCTATTCGGGAACGCACTTCGTGATCAACCTGCCGGGTTGGGCCAAGGACGGCGGCCCCGAGCGCGTTATGGCAGCGTTGAAAGACCCCGACGACCGGTCCCGGTTGAAACGCGAGATGTCCCGAGAGAAGCTGGACAATAACTGGCTGACCGCCTTTGCGCAGCCAAAGAACAAGAAGTACGAGGGACTGCTGCTCACGGACATCGCGGAGGACCGGGGGCAGGACCCATTCGATGCCATCTTCGACCTGCTCATCGACGAGAACCTGGGCATATCGGTCGTAGGTCTGGGGACGAACCAGCATACGCTGCCGGCCTTCGTCTCACATCCATATGGGATGATAGCCAGCGACGCCATCCTGTTAGGGGAGTACCCGAACCCGCGCAGCTACGGCTGTTTCCCCATCGTTCTGGCGGAGTTCGTGCGAGCCGAGAAGCACCTGCGGCTGCCCGAGGCCATCCGCAAGATGACCTCATTCCCAGCGCAACGCCTCGGTCTGCCTGACCGTGGACTGCTTCGGGACGGGTTCAAGGCCGACATCGTGGTCTTCAACCCGGACACGGTCAAGACTCACGCCACCAGGGAGAGTCCAAAGCAGTACCCGGTTGGGATCGAATACGTCATCGTAAACGGCTTGGTCGTTATCGACCGGGGTGAGAATACCGGTGCTCTCGCGGGGCGCGCACTGCGGCGGGGCAGGGCGGCGACTTAGCCAAGCGGAAGCTCAGTGCGTAGAATAGCGACCGACTACGCGATGGGTATGCGCCCAGTCTACGCGAGTTCCAGATCACCTTCGTCGATGAAGTCTACGCGTTTGTTGCCGAATCTGATGTCGTAGACGAACCCACTCCAGTCAGATCGAGAACCTCGTACACTCGCGCTGGCTGGTCTGGGTCGCTGGGGCATCCATGCCGCTTCGCTTATGATCACCCCAACCTCACCACGCATTTCAGGTCGCAACGACAAAGGCAATGGGCGGACTTTTACCCTGTTACCTTTCTCGAATACCGGCGAAGCGGTGCCACTAGTCCACAAAGTCGCGTAGCTTTTTGGCCCGGCTGGGATGCCTGAGTTGCCTCAGCGCTTTGGCCTCAATCTGACGTATCCGCTCCCGGGTCACGCCGAAGACGCCACCTACTTCCTCTAGCGTGCGACTTTTACCGTCTGACAGGCCGAACCGTAACTTCAACACCTGCTCCTCGCGTTTACTTAGAGTGTGGAGAACTTCGTCGAACGTCTCTTGCAGCAGTGATGTCGAAGCCGCCTCGTCAGGTGTTTGCGCGTTACGATCCTCGATGAAATCCCCAAGGTGGCTGTTCCCGTCCTCGCCGATGGGTGTTTCAAGGGAAAGAGGTTGTTGGGATATCCTGGCAATCTGCTGAACAAGCTCAGGCGTTGCTTCCATGGAGGTCGCGATCTCTTCGCCTGTCGGTTCCCGACCGTACTCCTGGACGAACTGGCGGCTCACGCGACGGAGCTTGTTCATTGTCTCGACCATGTGGACCGGGACTCGGATGGTGCGAGCGTGGTCTGCTATCGACCGCGTGACTCCCTGTCGAATCCACCAGTGGGCGTAGGTACTGAACTTGTACCCCCTTCGATAGTCGAACTTCTCAACCGCGCGCATCAGCCCGATGTTCCCTTCCTGGATCAGGTCCAGAAGAGACATCCCCCTGCCCATGTACTTTTTGGCCACATTCACCACGAGTCTCAGGTTGGTTTCGGCAAGATGCCCCCGAGCGTCGGTACCCTCCTGTTTGACTCGCAACAGGTAACGATGAAAGATGAGCTCGTACGGTTCGATCATCCTGGCGAGTTCCGGCTCCGTCATCCGAGCCAGGTCTGCAAGGTTCGCGTCGTGACCGAGTGCGTCTATGATTTCAGGAGGAAGCAGCCGGCTGTTGAGAGATAGTTGCTGGATTTCGTTGTGTACTTCCCCAGGCTCTTTGTTGAGCACGTCTGACAAGAAGTCGAGCAACTCCTCGGGCAGCAACCCATCCAGTGGTTCTCTGACCTCGTCTTGCGAGGTAATCGCCTTCAGCGTTTGCTTGCCTTGGAGCCCTTGAAATCCGCTGACGGCATCGACCAGGGCGGCGGCATCGCTGACCTGCTGGAGCATCCAGAGTACAACGTGCGCGGCGCTCGGGGAGCGCCCCGCTCCGGTGGTCAATGTCTCCTCGACCATGATTACGTGTCTGGAGGCCTCAAACTGGCGGGCAAGAAGGCGTTCCTCGGTGGCCGTTAGCAGGTCGGTCCTGCCGATCTCTCCCAGATACATTCGTATCGGGTCGTCGATGACCTCGGCCGAGTCGTTGGTTTGCAAAGATGTCCTTTCCAGGCTTCTCGGTCCTTCTAGTTCTCGGTGAATGGCATCGTCCGCTTCGATGACGCGGTAAGGAGAGGGCCGTGGGCCTGGCGGTCTTCAGCCCCGTGGTTTCCCGACGGCGCGTCCTTCGACCAGA
>CAUZJF010000106.1:0-7478 GCA_963579975.1 Dehalococcoidia bacterium | reverse complement strand
CCCTAAACACAAAGGAGATTCCGATGACCAACGTGCCGATGACCCGCCCAGAAGAGGCGCTGGCGATACGCGAGACCAGGTACTTCCACGACTCCAGCTTCGTCGAGCTCGACGATGGCCGCGTCATGCACAGCGCGCAAGGACTGTATAGCTTCTCCGACGACGGCGGTTTGACCTGGTCCGACGATTCGCGTCGCCACGACCGCAACGGTGACCCGGTCGGTGGTGACTCGTCTCTGGTGAGGCTGTTGGGCAAAGGCGTAGGCGTTGGCGGGAGACGGATCAATCGTGGCGGGAAGATCGGGTCCTTCGCGAGCGTCATTTTCTGGCGTTCCGAGGACGGTGGGGAGACATGGGAGCCGCCGGTGCAGGTCAGTACCCCCGGAGTCGATACTCATGCCTACCAGGACGTGCTTCTTCGAACGTCCTCGGGGAGGCTGATCTTTCCGGTGTACACGGGGCGTAGTGCGACAAGCGTCAACGTCGAGAAGGCTCCCAGGCCTGGCAAGTTAGTGAACGGGCAGTGGGTCGGGGTCGGGGCCCACGATTTCGACCCCGGGTTCTCGACCGTCTACGTGTGCTATTCCGACGACGATGGGCGCACATGGGAGCGCAACCAGGATGGTGACCTGTTCATCTTGTTAGACTGGAACGCCCTCTACAGTTACGTCAACGAGCCGTCAGTGACCGAGGTCGTGCCCGGCACTCTTCTGATGATGATGCGGGTTGGCTTGGGACGTCACTTCCAGGCATGGTCCTACGACAACGGCGAATCGTGGACACGGCCCCAGCCTACCGCCCTTGCATCGAGCACGACTCCATGCCAGATTCGGACGCTGCCGAACGGCCACCTGCTCATGGTCTGGAACCAGGAGAGCGAATCGGAGATCAAACAAGGCTACGCTCGAACTCGCCTCTCATCGGCCATCAGCCGGAACGGCGGAGGTGTATGGGAGTTCTTCCAGAACGTCGAGTCCATGCACGAGGCCACGCGGGTGGAGCCGGGCCCCATTCGGCCGACGCGCCCTGCCGAGCTGCACTACGAGCCGGGGTTTGCCGCGCCCGAGCGTGAGAGGGAGCACATCGTTTCGGTCGGCGCACACGGACGGTGGTCGTATCCGTCAGCCATCGTGCTCCAGGACCGGGTGATCATCGCCCACACCTACTCGGTCTTGGAAGAGCATCCAACCGAGGCCCGGATGTTTTTGAGCAGCCGAAAAGGAGAAGGCTCGATCAACCAAAAGCAGAAGGTGCTCCCGTTGAGCTGGTTCTATGGAGGGAAGGAACCGGCGGACAATCCGTCCCTGCCGCGCGCCCACGAGCCGGCACAGCCGTAGGCCGGCCAGTACCGAGAGGCCCGGAGAAGTTACAACATGGCCTCGTTCAGGCGCACGCCGAAGCCGGGCCGGTCGGGGGGGGGGGGGGTCAGGTGTCCGTCCACGGTCTTTGGCTCGTCCAGCCATAGCTCGTCCTTTGGAGGAATCCATCTCTCCGGGTGTGTCTCGGCGAGATCGTCGCAGTCCGTCGCGGCGATGAAGTTCAGGCCCCAGATCTCCCCGCCGCGATGCGGCACCACGGACACCCCGTGCCCCTTCGCCAGTTCCAGGATACGGAGCCCCTCGGTAATACCGCCGGACCATGTGAGGTCTGGCTGCCAAATGTCGAGAGCCCGGGCTTTGGCGGCCGCCGCGAAGCCAAAGCGCGTGAACTCGTGCTCCCCGCCGGCCAGGTTGATCGGTTTGATCCGCGGGCGGAGGGTCGCCTGTTCGTCGATCAGGTCGGGTGTAAGGACATCCTCGAACCAGTACAGCTCGAACTCCGCGAGTGCTTCGGCCATCCGCAGAGTCGCCTCGGCGTCCCAGCTCATGTAGCAGTCGGTCATGATAAGGGCGTCGTCCCCGAAGGTCTGGCGTGACCGCCTCGCGGCCTCGACGGTCTTTGCCACGTCTTCATCGGAGCCTCCACGGCCGGGCTGGAACTTGTTGGCCGTGTAGCCCATATCGACGTAGCGCTCCATTTCGTTTCCGGACGCGTAGGCCCTGACCCTCGGCTTCTTGAGCCCGCCCAGCAGCTCGTAGACCGGAACCCCACGGGCCTTCCCAAGCAGGTCCCACAGGGCCAGGTCGACTCCACTCAGCGCCATCACCGCGAGACCCTTCCGCCCGTAGGGGAGCGACTGTCGGTACAGGACATCCCAGGTCTCGCGGATATCGTCGGCGGAGTCGATGGTGCGCCCGATGAGGAGCTCGCGCAGGTGCTGATTGACTACCTGGCAGCCCGGGTCTCCGCCCCCGCCGTACCCCAGGCCTACCGCGCCCGTGTCGGCCTCGACACGCACGACGATCTGCCAGAAGTGCGACTGCCACGGCCCCCGGGGTATCTGGGAGAATTTGGGGTATATGGCCTTCACGTCGGTGATCTTCATTGTGTTCTCCAGTACTCGCCTTAAGCGTACTCGTCTACCTCACCGAACAGCTCGATGAGACGCCGGGTGTCTTTGTCGGGAAGCCTCGGGTCCTCGATCGCGGCGGCATTGGCCTCCAGGTGCGCGATGCTGGCGGTGCCACTCAGGACCGTGGAAACGGCGGGATGGTTGGCCGCGAACTTGTACCCCGCGCTCACGACGGAGTCGACGCCATCGTGAACCAGCCAGTCCAGTGGCCGCTTCTCCGGGAGGCTGTTGGTGGCGATGTAGCCGGCATCGTTCCACTCCGAGATCGTCTGCTCCAGCAATGTCGGGTCGGGCAGGCGAATCCGCACCGCCGCCATATTGATCACGCCGACGTCGTGCTCCAGCGCCAAGGGGAGCGCCTCACGGTTCGCGAGCTGGTTCAGGATGCCGTACTTCAGCTCCACCACGTCCCATATCTCCGGATGGCGGCTCAGGGCCGTCGACGCTGCCCGATGGCTGGTGTCCAGCGGGAAGCGCTCGCTGAAGCCGATGTGGCGGGCTACACCCTCGTCGTGGAGACGGCGCAGCTCCGGGACGTACCGCTCGACGACATCATCGTAGTGGTGCGGCAGAACGCCGTGCAGCATGAGCACATCCAGGTAGTCGGTCCGAAGTCGGCCCATGCTCTGCTCAGTGGACTCACGCAGCTCTTCCGCGTCTTCGGACCAAAGGTTGTCCTTGTCGTATTTCCACTTCGTCACCAGCACGTAAGAGTCTCTGGGAACACCGTCCAACGCCTCTCCCAGCCTCTCCTCCGTGTCGGCGTACAGTTCGGACGTGTCGAAAAGGTTCACTCCGAGTTCCAGGCAGCGCCGAACGAGGGCATACTGCTGCTCCCTGGTATGGCCCTGCGACTGCCCCATCCGCCGCGCCCCGCCGGTCCCCAGTCCCAGGAGCGAGACTTTCAGCCCGGTCCTTCCCAGTTTCCTGTATTGCATCTTTCCTCTTGGCGTAGACGATCTCCAGTAGTCGGCCCGTTGAGAGTCCGGCCAAGAGTATAGCCGTGCGATCGATGGAACGCAGCATCGTGGGGTTTTTCTGTGATAGGTCAGTGATTGTGACGCCCCTTAACTGTTCAGTGAAAATGTCACCATGGAGACAATCACGTTGAACAGGAAAGAGCAGCAGCGGGTCGTACCCGTCGCTGAAGCCCGCTATCTGATCGTGGAGCTGCGCTATCTTCGCGGCGCGCACGATCTCGTCCATCGACGCGCGGTTTGCGCCGTAGTCGATGTTCTCCTTGATGGTGGTAGCGAAGGCAAACGAGTCCTGCAAGACGATGCCGATGTTTCGCTTCAGCGAGTCGAGAGTCACGTCCTTGACGTCGTGTCCGTCGATGGTGATGCGGCTCTGGATGGGATCGTAGAGACGGGGAATTAGGTGCACGATGGTGCTCTTGCCGGAGCCGGGCGCGCCGAGGACCGCCATGAGCTGGCCGGGCCGGACCTCGAAGTTGACGTCTCGTATTGCAGGCCGCTCGCTTGTGTAGTGCATGGACACGCTCTCGAACCGCACCTGACCTTTGGCCCTGGGCATGGCGACGGCGCGGGCCCGCTCCTGGACCGGGGACTCGGCGTCGAGGGCCTTGAATACCCGTTGGCCGGCGGCGTGCGCCCTGGTAAAGGTCGTCACCATGAAGCCAGCCCAGAACATCTCGCCGGAGATGATCCCGATATACAGAATCGAACTTGCCAGCTGCCCCGCCGTGAGCCGTCCTGTAGCAACCTCGGGTGCGCCGATCCAGAGAATGGCGCCCGTCGCGGCGCTCAAAAGCAGCGTCGAGAGCTCCCGGCGATTGACCGATATGAGCGCCGCGGACACCATATGACGTCTGTATTCTTCCGACGACTGCTCGAGCTGCGACTGCTGACGTGTCTGCCCACCGAAGGCCTTGACGACTCGCAGGCCCGACAATGTCTTCTGGACAACTGCTGTCATCGTTTCTATTTGAGCGTGTGCCTTGCGCCAGTTGCCAACCATGCGGGGCACCACCGACAGGCTGTGCCACAGCGCGATTGAGAAGAACAGTGCCACGATCAGGGAGAGACGATAATTGGCGAGGAAGAGGAGCACGAACGCGCCGCCGGCGTATAGCGCGATGAAGGCGCCGTGGTAGATCCCACAGGCAGCGAAGCGCCGGGCTGCGTCGACGTCGGAGGTGGCGCGTGACATCATGTTGCCGACCTGCTGCCGGTCATGGAAGGCCATGCTCAGCCGGGGCAGCTTATCGAAGAGCTCCTGCCGCAGCTGATAGGCGATCGCCTCCCTCAGGTAGTTGTCGAGGTAGCGCAGGGTCCTAGTGGCCAGCGCCTCCAGGAGGATCAATCCGGCGCAGCCGGACTCGGATCGAATGCAGCGAGCCGACCCGAATAGCCTGGATCGCGAGCCCGTGTAGACCTCGCGTTTGCCGAGGTTGTAATGACCCTGTAGCATGTCGGCATTCCGATTCGGACGCGAGACGGCGGAGGTTCAGCAATGTCACGCTTCAACAAGGTCTTGATCACTGGCGTGACTGGCCGGATTGGCCGGATAGCTCTCGACGACCTAAAAGAAGACTACGAGATCACTGGATTTGCCCGGCGGCCGATGGACGGCGTCCGGCATTTCCGAGGCGACATCTCGGACATGCAGGCCGTGCTGCCTGCCTTCGAGGGTCAGGACGTCGTAGTCCACCTCGCGGCCAACCCCAGCGACAGGGCGCCGTGGGAGTCGATCTGGCCTTATAACATGGTGGGGATGTACAACGCGATCGAGGCGTGCCGGGTCCATGGAGTTAAGCGAATGGTGTTCGCCAGCTCGAACCACGCAACAGGAATGTACGAACGAGATCACCCCTACCATCACGTCGTGAGAGGTGAGTACGACGGGGTTGATGTGTCGACGCTTCCGATGGTCAGCCACAAGTCCGAGGTGCGCCCCGATGGATACTACGGCGCCGCGAAGGCGTTCGGCGAAGCCCTGGGCCGTTACTACTCCGAGGAGCACGGCATCTCGGTGATCTGTTTGCGCATCGGCTCGGTGATCGACTGGGACAACCCGACCCGCAACATACGCCACTTTGCCACCTGGCAAAGTCACCGCGACCTCGCCGATCAGATCAGGAAAAGCCTCGAAGCGTCCGAGACGGTCAAGTTCGACGTCTTCTACGGCGTATCCGACAACAAATGGCGGTTCTGGGACATCGAACACGCTCGGCACGTGATCGGATACTCGCCGCAAGACAACGCCGAGAACTACAGGGAGTGACCTCGCGCAAGATCGACCTGACCTGAACCAGATTCTCCTCGACGACCGGTGGGTCGTAGACATCCGGCGCCCTTCGGAGCGGTGGCGCCAGGCGGGGGTCGATCCTGGCCGAACCCGTGCCCAGACCGGCTGTCGAAGGGGCCGACGTGCTCATGACGGGCACCGCAGTAGCAGTATCGGCGTTCCGGTAGCGCAGAGGGCTCAACGCCCGATCTCGTCCAGAACATAGTATCGTGCCGGCAGGTCGTTGACTATGGAACAGAGACTGGAAGACAAAGTCGCCATTGTAACCGGGGCGGGCCAGGGCATCGGCAAGGGGATTGCGATGCGCCTGGCGCTGGAGGGCGCCGACGTGGTGGTGGTCGAACAAGATGCCACTACGGCCGCCGCGACGGCCAAGGAGATCGGGCGGCCCGGCCGGGCCGCCGCAGCATACCCGGTCGACGTAGCCGACGTGGCATCGGTGCGCCAGATGGTCGACGACGTGGTTTCCCGATTCGGACACATCGAAATCCTTGTCAACAACGCCGGCGTCATCAAGACCCAGCCAATGCTCGAAATAACCGAGTCTGACTGGGACCGCGTTATCAGCGTCAACCAACGCGGGCTCTTCTTCTGCCTGCAGCTGGTTGCGCAACAGATGGTCCGCCAGGTACCCGACGAGCTGAAGGCCTCCCAACCGGCAGACGTTCTCAACCTTGAGAAGTCGCCGGTCCGACGGACGTCCGAGGGAGCGGCCAAAGGCGCCCACCGAAGCTTCGGAAAAATCGTGAATCTGTCTTCTATCTCAGGGCGGCGGGGGCGACCGCTGCAAACCCACTATGCCGCCAGTAAGGCAGCGGTCATCAGCATCACGCAGTCCGCCGCACTTGCTCTGGCGTCCTACAACATCAACGTCAATGCCATTTGTCCGGGAATCGTACCGACGCCCATGTGGGAAGGCATCGACCAGGACCGCGGTCGCCTATTCGGCGCGAAACCGGGTCAGGCCATGGCGGCATTCATCGACTCGGTACCGCTCAGGCGGGCCTCTACGCCGGAGGACATTGCAGGAGCCGTCGCCTTTCTTTGCTCGCGGGATGCCGACTACATTACCGGCCAGACATTGAACGTGGACGGCGGTTACGAAATGGACTAGCGACCCGCGCTTTCGCAACTGATCACCGACTGCGCATCAACAATTGTCGATGAGGGAACCGAACAAATGCTGACCTACACTGATTTGCCCAAAATACCCACTCAGGTTATCGGCAGCCATGGTGTCCCCAGCTGGATGTGGGTTGTGAGAGAGGCTGTCGCATCGGGCGATATGGGGCCTGCTGATATCGACGAAACCCATAAAGACGCCGTCAAGGTCGCCATTATGGATATGGAAGAGGCTGGCGTGGACATCATCTCGGACGGGGAGATGCAGCGCTCTGACTTCACATGGAACTTCCATGACAGAATCCAAGGGCTGGAGCCGATGGACACGCCGCGCAGGCTTGGGTATCCCGGCCCCGACCAGTTGGACTCGTTCCGCTGCGTGGCCCCTCTGTCCGTGCCGGATGGCTATGGCATCGTAGCGGAGTGGGAATACGCTCATGCCCGTACGGACAAGCCGTTGATCGCAACCATGCAGAGCCCTGTAACGCAGGCCTTCCGTATCCACCCGGGCGACGTGTACCAGGACAAAGCCGAAGTGGCCAAGGCACTGGTCCCCTACATCAACAAAGAGCTGAGAGAGGTGGTGGCAGCCGGCTGCCGCCACGTCCAGTTCGACGAGCCCGCCTACTGGATC
>CAUZJF010000105.1:0-7523 GCA_963579975.1 Dehalococcoidia bacterium | reverse complement strand
GATAGATACTCCATGACCAGGCCGCTGCCCACAGCAGGCGCGTACATTTCCTTGAAGCGCTCCAAAGCCTCCATCCGGCCATCTTCTTCGGAGATGCCGGACATCAGTCCGTAGTTGTCCAGATCGCCCACCGACGTTACCGGGACGCCCTGGGACACCATGGCCTGCGGAAGGCCACGCCCGAAGTTGACGCCCGTCAGGACGTTCTCGTGGTTCGGGTCGAACTCGCCGACAGCCTTGCCGAGCCAGCCCTCGGTGACGAGTTTCACAGGCTCGCACGTGTGCCAGATGTACATGCTTCGGAAGTGGGACCGGCTGCCGTTCGGGTATCCTACGCCCTGGACAATGGCCATGTTGCCCTGGTCGTAGAACTCCTTCAGCGGTGCTGCGGCGTTGAAGATGCCGAGCCCGCCGTCAATCGGCAGGATGTCACCTTCCGGGACGCCAAGCGTCGGTCGCCAGTCTCGATAGTGACTGTCGTTGTATGGGACGACAGTGTTCATGAAATCGTTGCCGCCGCTCAACTGAACGATAACAAGGATCGGGTCCTTACCGTTTCCGTTGGTCGTCATTTCGAAAGCCTCCTAAGGCATGCCGATGCATTCCGCGCGGCCAATCACGTTCATTGGATGCCCTTACTGCCACCTACACCGGCCCTCGGCTTTGACCAGGCCCCTGGCTCCGATCACCTCGGACTCCCGCATGGCGGAGCGACCTTGAAGGTTCCACCATCAGGCGACGAGCAAACAATTCAGTATTCACGTAGATATATCATGAGTTGTATTTCATGTCAAGCTGGCGGTAGGTAGTTCCACAAAAATTGGGCGGCAATCCCTAACCTACATATGGGCAGCATACGGCCCACGTCGCTCTATGTTGTAGTTCTGAGTCAGGCGGGATTAATTCCTGTTTGGGACCTCCTGGCACGGGATTGGGACCAGGTTAATCCAGGGTTCTTTCGTGTCTACGCCTCGGCCACAATGATCGGATTCGACGCCATTGTTGACGCTTCGACCATGCCTCCGTACAATAATTAGCAATCTCACCCCGAGACTGCTAATTGTTGTCCCACACCAACACTTGAACTAGAGGAGAGCACAATGGTAAAACAGCTGACGCACAAAGATGAAGCCCGAGCCGCGCTAATGCGCGGCGTCGACCTCATGGCCAACACGGTGGGTATCACTCTAGGTCCCCTGGGCCGGAACGTTGTCCTGGACGACGATTTCGGGCCTCCCAAGGTATGCAGCGACGGCGTAACGATCGCCAAGGAAATCTCGTTGAAAGACCCCTTCGAGAACATTGGGGCTCAGATCCTTAAGGAGGCCGCCAGCAAGACCAACGACACGGCCGGCGACGGTACGACAACCGCCACGGTACTCGCCCAGGCGATCATTCGTGAGGGGTTCAAGAACGTAGCCGCCGGCGCCGACCCGATGGCCCTGAAGCGCGGCATCGACAAGGGCGTGGGTGTCCTCAAAGAATCCATCGTGAAGCTGTCGACGCCCATATCCGGCCCGGGCCAGATCACGCAAATCGCGTCGCTTTCGGCCCACGACGAGGAGATGGGCAGGCAGATATCCGAGATCATCGAGAAAATCGGCAAGGATGGTGTGATTACCGTCGAGGAGTCCAAAGGAATCGGGTACGAACAGGAATTTGTAGAGGGGATGGAGATCGATCGCGGCTACATCTCCCCATACCTGGTAACCAACCAGGAACGGATGGAAGCGGACATCGAGAACCCTTACATTCTGATCACCGACAAGAAAATCTCCGCATTGAACGACTTCCTTCCTGCCCTCGAAAAGGTGGTTCAGATCGGGAAGGACCTCGTAATAGTCGCAGAAGACATCGAAGGCGAGGCGCTGGCGACACTGGTGGTCAACAAGCTCCGCGGCTCGATGAACGTCCTCGCACTCAAGGCCCCGGGGTTCGGCGACCGTCGGAGGGCCCTGCTCGACGACATGGCGGTCCTGCTCGGCGCGCAGGTGATCAGCGAGGAGACCGGGCGCAAGCTCGACTCCGTAACGCAAGACGATCTGGGACGGGCGAAACGTGTCGTCGCCACCAAAGAGAACACGACCTTCGTGGGCGGTGGAGGCTCAGACGAGGCGATCAAGGCACGTATCGCTCAGATCAAGTCGCAAGCCGAGGAGACCACGTCGGACTACGACCGCGAGAAGCTCGAAGAGCGAGCAGCAAAGCTCTCAGGCGGGGTCGCCATACTCAAGGTCGGCGCCTTTACCGAGGTCGAGCTCAAGGAAAAGAAGGCCAGAGTGGAAGACGCGTTGTCCGCGACACGGGCCGCCCTGGAAGAGGGCATCGTGCCGGGAGGCGGCCTGGCGCTGGTCCGCGCAGGCGCCGCACTGGACTCGATCGAGGCTTCGGGCGACGAGAAGACCGGCGTCGCGGTCTTGAAGCGCGCTCTCGAAAGGCCTCTGAAACTGATCTCCGAGAACGCTGGTTCGTCCGGCGAGGTAGCCCTGGCCGACACCCTCAAAGGCGAAGGAGATTGGGGCTACGACGCTGAGGCTGGCGAGTTGACAAATCTCCTGGAACGCGGAATAATCGACCCCACCAAAGTCACGCGCCTGGCCATCGAGAACGCGGCGAGCGTCGCGACGATGGCGCTGACGACCGAAGCGATGATGACAGAGATTGCCGAGAAAAGTGCCTTCCCGCTTGATCCCAGCGCCCCCCCAATGGACATGTAATCGCGAGTCCGTTCACTCGAAAAGCCCCCGCTCGGCGGGGGCTTTTCCTTTTCTCCGTAGCTTCAGGCGCGCCTGAATTTCAACCCGTTCCAGCCCGGCGCACTACCTTCCCAGCCGAGTTGATGTGATGCGTTTCTTGAGTCTTTGCGTTGTTTTTCTCGATGACCTCACGCAACGCCGCCACGGCCAAATCGGGATCGAGCCGAAGCAAAGTTCCAATTGCGACGAACAACACGTCGGCGGCTTCGCTCGCAGCCCGGTCGGGCGTTTCGTGCAAGAGGGCGTCGTGAAGCTCCCGCACTTCCTCGTCCTGAATCGGTATGCGGCTCAGCAGCTCGGCGTCTGCGGCCGGACCCACAATACCGAACCGCTCGTGGAACGCCTCTACCGAGGCAGCAAGGTCGACGACCAGATTCTTGATCTCTTGATCGGTGGTCTGCATCGTCGGTGGAGCCCCCTCCTCAATCCTGCCCCAAAGAGGGAGGAGGCAGGAAGACTCTGCTCCCTACCTGCATGAACCGTATCGCCTGCTCGGCGGCCGACGCGGCCAGCTCGGCGGCGCGTTGCGAAGCTTCGTCGAGGCTCATAGGCGCCGTCGTGATCGCCGCGACGGCGTCGATGCCGTGCTCGTGTACGTCCGTGAAGCCCTTGCCAAGTGAACCCGAAACAGCGATGACCGGAATGCCGCGTTTCTTGGTAATTCTGGCGACCCCGACCGGTGCTTTGTTGTAGACGGTCTGGAAGTCGAGCTGGCCTTCTCCCGTGATTACAAGGTCGGCCCCTTCAAGCTGTTTGTCGAGACCGACGGCGTCCAGCACGATGTCCACACCTGCACGCAGATTCCCGTCTAGGAAGGCGATCATGCCACCCCCAAGGCCCCCTGCGGCGCCGGCGCCGGCGAGGTCCTTGATCTCTACCCCGATGTCCCGCTTTACGATGTCGGCGAAATGGGCGAGGGCCGCGTCGAGCTCGTCGACCATCTCCGGCGTCGCCCCCTTCTGGGGGCCGTATACCGCAGAGGCCCCCTCGGGACCGCAGAGAGGGTTGCTCACATCGCATGCGACGGCGAAGCTGGACTCGCGGGCCCGCGAGTCCAGCCCGGACATGTCGATCCGGTCCAGGCCGGCCAGCGCAGCCCCACCTACCGGCAGATCGTCACCCGCCACATCGAGCATGCGGGCGCCCAGGGCCTGCGCCATCCCGGCTCCGGCATCGTTGGTAGCACTACCGCCGATTCCGACGATGAAGCTCCGGTAGCCGGCGTCTAGGGCGTCCCGAATCGCCTCCCCAAGCCCTTGCGTCGTCGCACGAAGAGGGTCGCGGCGGTCAAGCGGGGCCAGCGCCAGCCCGGAGGTCCGCGCCATCTCTATTACAGCCGTATTACCGTCACCCAGGGCGCCCCATCGGGCCGTGATCTTCTCGCCCAACGGACCCGTCACCTCGGATTCGCGCAACTCTCCGCCGGTCGCCTCGACGAGCGTCTCCAGAGTCCCGTCACCGCCGTCGGCCACCGGCACGAGCACCATCTCGGCATCGGCCAACACACGCCGGACTCCTTCGCCCATCGCGCGGGCGACCTCAAGGGCGGAAATGCTTCCTTTAAATGCCTGGGGGGCTATTACAATCTTCATACTGGTAGACCCAGAGCGCTACGTCGCGCTTCAAGAACATGGGCGCGATTATAACATCCAAATTCGGATTCTATGGCTCCGTCTCGGCTCACCTGCTAGAATCTGGCCCTGGTTTGCGCATGGCGCTCCGACTCAGCCTGATTGACCTGGAGCCAAATCGTGGAAGTGAAAAGCATAGACGAACTGAAGCTGGCAGTCGTCGCCGAGATCGACAGGCGCGCTGATGAGGCCGTCGGCGTGGCCAAGCGGATCCTCGAGAATCCGGAACCGGGATTCCGAGAGCGGAAGACCTCGCAATTGGTCCGGGACAAGTTCAACGAGCTCGAAGTCCCGTTCCAAGACGGCCTTGCGCTGACCGGCCTTAAGGCGACGCTGAGCGGAGGCAGCTCCGGCCCCACGGTAGCCGTGATGGGGGAGCTCGATTCCCTCATTGTGCTTGGACATCCCCACGGTGACCCCGAGACCAACGCCGCCCACGCGTGCGGACATCACGTGCAGATCGGAGCGATGCTGGGCGTGGCCATGGGCCTACAGGCCCCCGGAGTCATGGACAGCCTTGCCGGGCGGGTGGCGTTGATCGCGGTGCCCGCAGAAGAGTATATCGAGGTCGAATATCGGAACGGCCTTCGTAGTGAGGGCAAGCTCGAATTCCTGGGCGGCAAGGCCGAGCTGATCCGCCTCGGCGCCCTCGACGATGTCGACATGGCGATGATGACCCACACCGAGTTACGTGATCTTCCCGGCACGTTTGGTGTCGGCGCGACCAACAACGGGATGGTCGCGAAGTGGATCAGATTCACCGGCGTGGCGGCCCACGCCGGTGCCTACCCCTACGATGGCGTCAACGCACTAAACGCCGCGAACATCGCGTTAACTGCCATCCACGCGCAGAGAGAGACCTTCCGTGACGAGGACTCCATCCGCGTCCACCCTATCATCACACGGGGCGGAATCGCTGTGAGCTCCGTACCTGCGGACGTGCGCATGGAGACCTTCGTGCGCGGCAGCTCCATCGAGGCCGTCCGGTCTGCCGCCGAGAAGGTCGACCGCGCACTGAGGGCCGGGGCCATGGCGGTCGGCGGTTCGGTCACCATCACGACAACGCCGGGCTATCTGCCCATCAAGCAGGACAGTACGCTCGAGAACGTCTTCGCGTCCAACGTCGAACGGCTGATCGGACCAGGCCAGATCGTTCGGATGGGACATCGCAGCGGGTCCACCGATATGGGGGATGTCTCCCAGATCATGCCGGCGATCCACCCGTATTCCGCGGTGGCCACAGGAAACGCCCATGGCGCCGACTATCTGGTCCAGGATTACGACACCGCTGTCGTCATGGCGGCCAAGGCGATGGCTACGACCGTCGTCGACCTCCTCGCAGACGGGGCTCGTGGAGCGCTCGAAGTCAAGAGCAAGTTCCGTCCCTCGTTGTCGAAAGGGGAATACCTTTCGCTGGTGCGCGGGATGGGCAGCGAAGAGACCTACCGAGAGTGATCTCCACCGGATAAGACGGCCGAGTCCCCCGCCTCTATGACTACCACCGGAGCGCTGAAAGAATTCGCCGCAGCCGCGATAGACGCCAAACGCGACTGGCTGATCGGTATCGCGAAGAGCGCTCTCCAGACTCCCGAGACCGGCTTTAGAGAGGCCAAGACCTCCAGACTTGTCCACGAGAGCCTTACCGAGCTCGGCATTCCGCACGAAAACGGAATAGCGCTGACGGGCATCAAAGGCTACCTGAAAGGTGGCAGCTCCGGACCGACAGTCGCCCTCATAGGCGAGCTCGACTCCCTCAAGGTGCAGGGCCACCCCCACGCCGATCCGGACACCGCGGCGGCCCACGCGTGCGGCCACCATGCCCAGCTGGGCATGGTGCTCGGTGCGGCTGTCGGTCTCATGGTCCCGGAGGTCCTCGCCGAGCTGTCGGGCAGGATAGCCCTGATGGCCGTCCCCGCCGAGGAATTCATCGAGTTACAGTACCGCTGGGGCCTCCGGCAGGAAGGCAAGCTGGGGCTGCTATCAGGCAAGCAAGAGTTTATACGGCTAGGCGCCTTCGACGACGTTGACATGGCCATGATGACCCACACCTCCGCAAGCCCCGCGGAGTCGAAATTTTCCGTCGGTGGCACGAGCAACGGTCACCTGGCCAAGCACGTCAGGTTCATCGGCCGGGCGGCCCATGCCGGGAGCTCGCCGCACCGCGGAGTGAACGCGCTCCAAGCGGCCATGGTGGCGCTGAACGCCATCAACACCCAACGCGAGACGTTCCGCGATGCCGACGCCGTCCGGCTCCACGGCATCCTCACGTCCGGCGGTTCGGCGGCCAACTCGATACCTGCCGAGGTAGAGTACGAAGGGCGCGTCCGCGGCATTTCAGCGGAGGCCATCACCGACGCTGCGTCAAAAATGGACCGGTGTCTGCGGGCCGGGGCTCTAGCCCTGGGCTCCAAGGTGGAGATTCTGACCGTCCCCGGCTACCTGCCCATGGTCAACAACGAGCCGATGACGAAGGGATTCAAGGCCAACTGCGAACGGCTCATGGGGCACGGAGCCTGCAAGGTGTACCCCGACAGCCGCACGCGCGGCGGCTCAACCGATCTGGGAGATGTCAGCCATATCGTCCCCGCCATCCATCCCTATACCGGCGGTGCGACTGGATCGGGACACGGCACGGACTACCTGGTAAACGACTACGAGCAGGCCGTCATCAACCCCGCCAAGGCCATAGCGATGACGACTATAGATCTCCTGGCGAACAGAGCCGCGATGGCGAAAGAGGTCACCGCGAAAAGCAAGCCCCGAATGACGAAGAAGCAGTACCTGAAGCTGCAGACCAAACGGTTCTCGGAAGAGGTCTACGACCCGGCCCCGCGAGCCAGCCGGTCGGGCCTGGCTTGATCGAAGGTCGAACTAACAGCCCGGCACAGATGGCAGAGTACCAGTGTACAAGGTAGATCGTCGTCTGGATGTTGCAAAATATTGCATTCACCCTTTGTGGCGACCGCGCACCGAAAACGTAGCCGGTAGTCCCGACCGCCGATCCTTTCCGAGATAGTAAAGCACAGACGTTCTGCAGCAACAAGTAGCGACTGGTTGCAGAACAGGGTCTTTCGATTATCGCCCTACGGGAGGTCCTTCGACGGGCTCAGGACGAACGGATTGGGGGCCTCCTTAC
>CAUZJF010000104.1:0-7548 GCA_963579975.1 Dehalococcoidia bacterium | reverse complement strand
CTTAGATTCCTCACTGCGTTCGGAATGACAGCGCCCTGCTGCGGCCCTGTTCCCGACTACTTCACCAAGCGGCGGCGCATGAAGAAGGTCGCGATTCGTAGCGCGATGAGGCTGTACGCGACCAGGCCGAGCGTCCACAGGACCATGCCCCACTCGAGATGTCCCGTCGTGAGTCCGCGGATAAGGGCAGTGGCCTGCGTCAACGGGATCGCCCACGCGAATTGCTGCAGTCCCTCGGGGAGCCGGTCCAACGGATAGAATACCCCGCTGAAGAAGAACATCGGCGTGAGGACCATGGTGAAGTAGTTGTTTATGGCTCCTATGGTAGTCACGGTCGCCGTCAGTATCATGGCCGTGGCCCCGAAGGCTACTCCTGTCAAGAAAGCGGCCGGAATCGCGAGGATGGCGAGAGGCGAATCGACCAGCCCTAAGACCACCGCGGCGACGAGCACCGCCATGCTGGTGAGAATCGAGCGGCTTGCGGCCCATATGACCTCGCCGAAGACGATGTCCTCGGGCTCCATTGGAGTGAACAGGACGGCCTCGTAGATATGGTGCGTTTCCATCCTGAGGTATGCGCCAAAGGTCGAGTCGAAGGTGGCGTGCCACATCGCGTAGCTGGCTAGCAAGCCGGGCGCGACGAACTCGGGATAGGTGAGTCCGTCGAAGTCCTCTACGTACGCCCCGAGGCCGAAGCCGACGGCGACGAGCACGACGAAGGGCTCGAAGGCGATGCCGGCCACTTCGACCTTCCAGCCTCGCACGAAGGCATCGCGGTTGCGTTGCCACACCTTCCAGCCGCGCCAGATGATCGTGTCACGTAGAATCGTTCCAGGGACGGTCATTCGTCTCTCAGTCCTCGCCCGGTGAGGCGCAGAAAGACGTCTTCGAGATTACCCGGTCTTCGGGCGACGTCGTGGCTCTCGACGGCGTCGCCGCCATCCAGAAGTGCACCGTTCTCACCGTATACGAACACCGTGTTGCCCAAGTCTTCGAACTCCAGGCCGCGGCTTTGTACCAGTTCCAGCAGCGCCGGCTTCTCGTCGCGCTGAGGGCGCACCTCGACCACCTGCGCTCCGGCATGTTTCTCGACGAGGTCGCGGGGGGAGCCCTCAACGAGAATGCGACCCCGGTCCATTACCACCAGCCGGTCGCAAAGGTAGGCGGCCTCGTCCATGTAGTGCGTCGTAAGCAGGATGGTGATGCCCTGGTCTTTGAGAAAGAAGAGCTTCTCCCATACGAGGTGGCGGGACTGGGGGTCGAGCCCGGAGGTCGGCTCGTCAAGGACGAGGACCTCGGGCTCGTGCAGCAGGGCCCTGGCGATGAGCAGCCTCCGCCTCATTCCACCCGAAAGCTCGTCGGGCCTGCTCTTCGTTCTTCCGCCGAGCTGGAATAGCTCCAGGACAGCCCTCGCACTCGACTCTATTCGCCTTTTTGGGAGCCCGAAGAAGCGTCCGTAGGCGACGAGGTTCTGGATGACGTTCAGGTCGGGGTCGAGGCTATCTGCCTGCGATACGACGCCGAGTGACGCTTTGATCGCCCGAGGATGATCGGCCACCGACACGCCGTTGACCCTTAGCTCGCCGGCGCTGACCGGCGAGACACAACTGATCATCCGGGTCGTGGTGGTCTTGCCGGCGCCGTTGGGGCCGAGCATCCCGAAGCACTCGCCCCGCCAGATGGCGAAGTCGATGCCATCGACGGCCACGACGTCGCCGAACCGCTTCGTCAGTCCCTTGGCGGTGATTACGGGTTGGGAGTGCAAGCTGAGCTGTCTTGAGAGGCGGTGGCCAGGAAAGCCCCGCGGTGCCCTATAGCCTATGATGAGCCGGGGTGCCGTTGTCGAGAAACGCCCGAAGAACGGGGCGGTAGCGAGGTTGGTTGGCGGCGATGACCTCCTCGTTCAGGTCGATCCCCAGACCCGGCGCCGTCGGAAGACCGTAGTAGCCGCCTCTCATCGTCATGGGCTCCCGTTGCACCTCGTCGAAAATCGGGGCGGGCTGCGTATGCTCCAGGATCAGGAAATTGGGTATCGTGGCCGCGAGATGAATGGAGGCCGCGGTGGCCACCGGCCCCTTCGGGTTGTGGAACGCCAGCTGGGTGGAGTACGTCAAAGGTCATCGCCGCGATCCGTCTGGTCTCCGTGATGCCACCGGACTGCGCCACCTCGGGCTGAGCGATGTCGATCGCCCGAACGACCGGCGGACTGCCCCTCGAGGCGCCGACGCCGGTCAGGCCGTTGTAGGTATCGACGAACACGAGCACTGAGTCGCTTTTGAGTTTGGTGCCGTAGTCCGTCCGGTGCCGTCGCTCTTCGGGCACGGGGCTGGGCATAGGAAGGGCACGGACTTGGGTGATCTTCACGTCGAGTTACGGGGTGGCTGGCATCGGTGTGGAGTGTTCGATCAACCAGTCTATCAGATTGGCGATTGGGGGCCGAGTTTATGGGTGTCGTCTGTATGCCTACGCGATAGCGCCCTTTGGATACGCTCGCGAACACCTTCCGACAGGAGGGAGGGGCTACGAGAAAGCACGCCTCGGAGAGCAAATCCATGCGGAAGGTCTGTGGGGTGCGGATACTTACCGACGAGGGCGTTCCGTCCGGTTCTAAGCCGAGAACCACGCCGAGAAGACCTCGGCATTCCGCAGCCTGAGGCGGATCACATCGTCTCCGAAGGTAGCCGGAGTATGGTCTTCTAGATAGCCACTGGCAACGGGCCTGATGCGCACGTCAGATACGGTGTTACACTAGGTGCTCGCAATTACCTCACCCCAAACGAGATTGCCCGGAGACAGCCTGCCTTCCCCCCCTCTCCGAATTTCGGAGAGGGGCCAGAGGTGAGGTTTCCATACGAGCCGCAATGCCAGCCAAGTGGACCATAGAAGACCTCATCGCGAGTACCGACACCCCCCGCACGAGGGAGAGCTTGGCCTCAGACCTGCGAGCACTCGGACTGGAGGCTGGCGCGTGCGTCATCGTCCACTCGTCGCTGAGCTCGCTGGGGTGGGTCAGTGGGGGCGCGGTGGCCGTTGTCCAGGCGCTGATCGACGTCGTCACCGAGTCGGGCGCCATCGTGATGCCGGCCCACTCGTACACGTACTCCGACCCGGCGACACGGGAGAGCCCGAAGCTCAGCGACGAGTGGGTAGAGGCAGTCCGCGAATCGCTTCCGGCATTCGACCCTGGCGTCGTGCCGACGACGAAGATGGGGCGTATCGTCGAGGTGTTCAGGGCCTGGCCCGGCACGCTCAGAAGCAGGCACCCGGTGACCTCCTTCGCGGCCTGGGGCGCGCAGGCCGAATTCGTCACAAAAGGCCAGACCTACGAGTGGGGACAGGGTGAGAACTCTCCGATCGCCCGCATATACGACCTCGCGGGCTCCGTGCTGTTGCTCGGCGTTGGGCACGACCGGAACACTTCACTTCATCTGGCTGAGTTTCGCATTTCGGAGACGCCGAAACGCAAACGGTGGTATCCGGTGCCTGACAATGGCCGCTCAGTGTGGCGCGAGTTCGATACGATCGACCACATGAGCGACGATTGGCTGCTGGAATTGGGCGAGGCATTCGAGGCTGCGAAGCCGGTCACGGTAGGGCGAGTCGGTTCGGCGGAAGCGCGGTTCTTCCCTCAGCGCGAGGCGGTCGACTTCGCCAAAGGGTGGCTGAAGCAGAAGCACGTCGCCAGGTGAAGAAATAAGAAGGAGTGTAGCGCCAAATATGGAATTGGTCGAACTTGGAAACACTGGGATGAAGGTCAGCCGCATCGCTCTCGGACTGGCTGAGATATCGCGGCAGCAAAAACTCAAACAGGTCGAGAAACCGGACGAAGTCCTCAACACCGCCCTCGACAGCGGCATCAACGTCCTCGACACTGCTCCCTGCTATGGGCATACCGAGGAGTTGATCGGTGCGGCGGTGTCCCACAGGCGGGACGAGTTTTACCTAGCGACCAAGTGCGGGCACGACCTCGACGAGAACAGCCGGCCCGATGAGGAATCGCCCAGGTCCTGGACTGCCGAGGTCGTCGAGGAGAGCATCGACCGGAGCCTGCGCCGGCTGCGGACCGACCATCTCGACCTGGTGCAACTCCATTCCCCGGACCTCGATGTGCTCCAGCGAGGTGAGGTCATCGACGCACTGGTGCGAGCCAGAGACGCAGGAAAGACGAGATTCATCGGGCTCAGCGCGGACAACGAAACGGCACGCTGGGGAGTCGAAAGCGGCGTATTCGCAACACTGCAGACGAGCTTCAACCTGGTGGAGCAGCGGGCGCGCACGACAGGCCTCTTCGAGCTCGCCAAGGCAAAGGGTGTGGGTGTCTTGATCAAGCGGCCATTCGCTAACGGCGTCTGGGGTAAGGACGAGAGTCCGTACTCCTACGGCGATGAGTACTTCGGGCGGGCCCGCGACATGAAGAAGCCGGGCCCTGTCGCCGGTGCACCCGACGACCCGGTGCTGTTGGCGCTGGGTTTCACGCTGTCGCAGCCCGAGATCGATACGATCATCGTCGGCACCCACAATCCGGCCCACGTTCGCTCGAACATCGCCATGCTCGACGAGCTGCCAATCGCGCAGCAAGCGATTGAGGAATTGCGGCGTCGATTTGACCAAGTGGGACGGGACTGGCCCCAGCTGACTTGAGCCATTTCACCTTCGGTCGAGTTCCTTGACACTCGTCCCCTCAGAGCAGACAATTCACGCCGCAATCCAACCTTCCCGAAGGAGCCAACACCTACATGAACCGAGCAGAGTTGCGAAAACTGATTAGAGGCATATCTGTCGCGATACCCACGGCCTTCGACAACGATATGCGGCTGGACCTGCCGACGATGGCCGACCTGACGAGGTGGTGGGTCGAGAGCGGCCTCGGGACCGACTACGCGCCGCTCAAGGTGGCAGCGGCCTGGGGCGAGGGGCCTGATCTCAGCGACGACGAGTGGCCCCAGCTGCTGCGGACCGTCGTGGACGCCGCCGGTCCCGATGCCGTGGTCATGTGTGCTCTGAAAGAGAAGAGCACCATGCACACGATCGAGGACGCGAAGAGGGCCCAGGACCTTGGTGCGATCGGCCTCCAGATCGAGCTGCCGTACAACCACCACCCCAACCAGGACGACTACGTCAGGCACTTCACCACGATATCGGACAACATCGACATCGGGATCATGATCTACAACACATTCTGGTTCGGCGCACCTCCCATCGAAGCCGAGACGATTCTACGGATGAAGGACACCGAACACGTCGTAGCGGTGAAGTGGAACGCGAACCGGGAGGGCTTGGACTACGACGACATGCGTAAGTTCTCCGCCGACTTCAACGTCATAGGTAACGGCCAGGGTGTTCGCTGTGTTCAGAACGGCGGCGCCGGATTTGTTAGCGCGTCGGCCCCAGCTTATCCTGCTTACGATCTCAAGGTCTGGAGCCTTATCCAAGAGGAACGCTACGACGAAGCCAGCGAGATGGAGACGAAGTTCCGCGATGCGATGGGAGACTGGCGCAAAAGGACAACCGAGAGGTCCGGCGGCTATCGCCAGGCCAAGGGCATCATGGCCGTCATGGGACACCCCGTGGGCCCGCCGCGACTTCCTACCCTGCCCATGGACGACGCCGAGCTCACCGAGCTGGCCGAGATCCTCAAGGGCCTCGGCTGGCCGGTCCCCGAGAAGACAGCCGTCGCCTTGTAGAAATAATCACTGCGGAGACCACAGAGAGTGCAGAGACAGTCATCATGAGCAACGTTCCGATGACCCGGCCCGAGGAGGCCCTGGCGATACACGACCAGAGCTACGGCCACTCCCTTACATTCGTCGGCCTTGATGACGGCAAGATACTGCTGTCGAACGGCAGAATCTTCAGGTCGAGCGACGACAGAGGCCTCACGTGGGGCGAAGAGTTCGGCGTGGAGACTGCCGACGGCGCTGCGCTGGAGGGAAACGCCAGCCTGGTCAAGCTGTCTGGCGGAGCCATCGGCATCGCCACGATGCGGAAAAGACCGTCCAGCACGTACGACACCGAGATGGTCTTTCGGCGTTCGGACGATGGAGGCCTCACGTGGTCGGCGGCCAGGCCCATGAACGAGGGGCTGTTGCCTTCCCATGCCTATCAGGATGCGTTCCTCAGAACGTCTTCCGGCCGGATAATCCTTCCGGTGTACTTCGCCATTGGTCAGGGGAGCTGGCACCATGAAGAGGCTCCGTTCGTCGGCGGTTATATCAACGGCAAGTTCGTGTCGAGCGACGCGCACTTCTACGACCCGCATTTCTGTGCATGCTATGTACTGTACAGCGACGACGACGGCGAGACGTGGACCAAGAACCGCGATGGGGAGTTGTTCATTAACCTCGAGCCCGGCGGCTTTCAAGACTGGACAGCGGAGCCGTCGGTAGCCGAGGTCTCACCCGGGAAGCTGTTGATGATGATGCGGACCCGGTTGGGTCGGCTCTACCAGTCGTGGTCCGAAGACAACGGCGAGAGCTGGTCCCGACCAGAGCCGAGCCAGCTAGCCGGAACTCAGGCTCCGGCCCAAGTACGGACGTTCCCCAGCGGGAACCTCCTGGTGGTTTGGACCCAACAGAGTGAGGACGAAATCAGGCAGGGACTCATTCGCACACGGTTATCGTCTGCGATCAGCCGAAACGGTGGCGGAATATGGGAGTTCTTTCAGAACGTGGAGTCCATCCACGAAGAGACCCATGTCGCGCCCCCTCCGATTGACATCGTGCTGCCTGAAGGTAGCTACTCGGTGCACCAGGGGCCGGCCTACGATACGGACCCACAACACCAGGTGCCATTGCCGGAAGGGTATGGTCGTTGGTCATACCCTTCCGTGTACGTCGGCGAAGATCGGGTGCTCATTTCCCATACCTACTCGGTCCACGACAGCGACACAGGTGAGGTGGCTGATATGGGCGGGTCCAAACTCAAGGTGCTGCCCATTTCCTGGTTCTACGGCGGCGAGGAGCAGGCCGAGAAGAGTTTCCTACTCGAGAAGATCGAGGCCCTTCCGCCGCGGCCATAGTTAGTCGGCTCTGAGCAGCCGGAGCGACGGATAGAAGCAAGAAGGCCTCCGGCGTCGCCGGGGGCCTTCTTGTTCATTCAGCTCGGGTAGCTCGTCTAGACGGCGACAGGCTCAAGCGCCTCAAGCCTGGCCTTGAGCTTGGACTTGAGGCCCTTCATGTCGCTGATCTCCGGTGAACGGCCATCCCCACCCTTCTTATCCCACCACACCTCGCCGTCGACCGTGATTTTGAAGGCGCCACCCTGACCGGGCGTTAGCTGGATAGCGGTAGCGGTCCCGCCGGCTTCGAATATCTCGCTAACCGCCCACGATGCCAGGTTCTGGTAGCCACAAGGGACGCAGTATTCAATGTCGACCAACACTTTTCCGATCTTCTCCATGGCTCACGTCTCTCCTGCTTCGGTTTTCCATCGGGATGCTCGGGATGCTACCAACCGGCCTGTGGGGTGTCAACCGAAGCGCGTCGCGCCAGAGCGGCCCATCAACCGAAATCTCAACGGACTTCCAACGAGAGCTTCACACAATTCTAA
>CAUZJF010000103.1:0-7651 GCA_963579975.1 Dehalococcoidia bacterium | reverse complement strand
TGGCGAAGATCGACGCTAAACGATCAGTCAACATGATCCGCAAGCTGAAGGTCAACGTCCTGGGAGTGGTTGAGAACTTCTCCGGTAGCATCTTCGGGTCTGGGGCCGGAGAGGACCTCGCCAACGAGATGAACCTCCCTTTCCTGGGAAGGTTGGAGCTACGGAAAGACTACCGGGACACTTCGAGGCCCACGGTCCTGAACAGCAAGGCCGTTCGGTCAGAGTACCAGCAGCTAGCCAAGCAGACCGTCAAGAAGCTCGAAAAAGGGGCGGAGGGGGCCGCCTAGCCGCGCGCCCGGGCAGCGCTCGGGACAGGCTCCCTGCTTTTACTCAGGCAGCCGCCCGCTGATCACTCCGGCCCTTTGCCGAAGCTCCCACCGGCCGGACCCTGCATCCTCCCGCCTCCGCACGGGATTGGAGCTCCCGCACCGTCTGGGCGACCTTTCGAGCATCATCACTGATCCCCGCCACGACCTCTCTCGCCGCGTCCGTCGCAAGGTGCCCGTCCGGATGCTGAAGAAGCAGGTCCGCCCTTCCCGAAATCGCGAAAAGCGGGCTGTTGAGTTCGTGCGCCACGCCGCTGGCAAGCGTGTTTACCGAAGTCGCGTCAACGGTCCGGGCAAAGGCGTACATATCTGGGCCCGAAGCCTGGCTACGTCGACTCTCAGCGCTTCTAGACGAACTTCGTTGGTACGGGACTGCCGGCTGATCCCTGCGAAGGTCAAACAAGCGAACGGTATCGGGACCATCGGAAGAAGCGCCGCCCACCAAACATTTTTTCCCAATACAACCGCAATAAGGACCGTAGCGAGCCCGCTGAGCAGCAGGACGCCGCGGTTGGGGCGACAGTCCTCGTCAGCCGGACCCGCGAGCGCGTACCGAGCGCCCCTCGAGTGATTTCGGCTGCTGCTATAGCCATCGGCCTATGGCCTTTCGAGAGAGAATGTATCCATCGGACGCCGTGCTGGCCCGGCGTCCGATGGATAGGGGCGCCGACTGTCCCGGCAAACCCGGAACCAACACATATCTGGTCAATCGACGCAAGCCGGAACGACTCATCTTTCAGTCGATACCCGACCACCTGAGTCCAGCTTCCGCTATGTCAGCGCCGTTCACCGCGAGGGCCGTAGCCGCCGCGGCGAACGCGACAAAGGCGATGGCACCCCATCTCTTCGCGAGCCTCCAGACCCTTCTACTCAAATCGAGCCTCATACAGCACCTCCTTACCGACGTGCAATTCGCACGTGTTTTTGATGTTCTGAAACCGAGACTAGCAAGGGGCCGTTACTAGCGGACAGACCGATAACCCCCAGTTTCGCCAAGAAAAACATGCAAGAGTTACTGCGGGGAAACCCCCAATATTGTGCACGGCGCGCAGAAACCGCCGGACGTCTATCTGTCGCCTGTTGCGTTCTTCCTTGGCCTATGGGGTTATGTTTGCCCCTGCACCCGAACGGCGTGCGAAGCCCGAATGACTCAAGCCACAGAAAGAATCCGTCTCTACATAGCCTAGGAGCAGGGGATTCTTCGGGAAGCCTACCTGTCGAGCTTTGCGTCGACCCCCCGAATCGACATCGTAGATTCGTCGAACGATACGTCAGGGGCCTCGATAACAGAAGCCGTTCAAACCCTTGAACCCGACGTGGTCCTCATTGAGGGCACCGTACTCAAGCCCGATGTGGTCGCGACACTGGTGAAGATTCGCGAGAGCCTTCCGGAGGTCGCGCTGATCGTGCTTTCGGCATCCCACGACATAGAGGGGATCAGGGCCTTGAGAGAATTCTCCCGCGGGAACTCGATCGGCTGCGCCTATCTGCTCAAGCACACCATCGATTCCGCCGACCAGATCGCCCAGACGATCGAGTTCGTTGCCGACAGGCGCCTTGTCGTGGACCCTGTCGGGACGGATTGATCTCCGCGGGAGAGAGTGCGAAGAGCTTCCTGGGAGAGCTAACGAGAAGAGAAGTGGAGGTCCTGAGCTGGATGGCGAGGGGCTATAAGAACGATACGATCGCCGAGGTCCTGACCCTCGACACGAAGACGGTCGAACGACACATCAACAACGTCTACAGCAAGCTCGGGGACTGTTCCGACTCGATGAACCCCCGAGTCTACGCGGTGATGTCATACCTCGGCGCCACGGGCATGCTCCCTCCCGAGCAGTTCACACGAGCCGGGCGAACGTAGTCTCCCGCCTACTAGACATCGAGTGAGTCCAGCACCAATAACGACGGCTCCAGCTCTCCCGCCTCGACCCGCTTCGTCAGCCGTACTACCGCCTCGTTGACCGGCGTCGCGACGCCAAGCTCTTTGCCTTTGGCAACCACGTAACCGTTCAAGCTGTCGACCTCTGTCCTGCGGCCTTTCCCGATGTCCTGGGCCAGCGAAGGCCGGCCTTCCAACAGTACGGTGGCGCCCTCCTGGAGCTTCGCTTCCACCTCGCTGCAAGCGGCGGGGTCCGTACGAGCGGCCAGAAATTTCTCCGGGGAGACCCCCCACATGGGCTCTACCTGTATCCCGAGCGCCCCGGCAACCTCGCACAGCTCTCCAGCGATCTTGATCCCAAGGTCCAGGGTCATTGGGTTCTGTTTCACGCCTGCCGAGCCGAGACCGGTGATGCCTGCCAGGGCGTTGGACATAGCGTTGTTGGCTAGCTTCGACCACCGGTAGCCCCACAGATTGGTTGTGGTATCCGTTTGTCCCACATCGCCCATAACCTCAGCCAGCCGTTCGACCCGTCTGGTTATGAGACCGCTCGGCTCTCCGAGGGTGAATGCCTTGCGACTGTCCCTGGCCGTCGTACGTTCAGCGTAGCCCGGACTGTACATGGCAGCACCCATCTGAATGACGCACCCGACCACCTTCGACCATCCGACGATCGGCGCAATCGCGTCCTCGTTGATGCTGTTCTGCGCCGACACCACGTAACCGCTCTGCGCGAGATAGGGCTTGATGAACATAGTCGCCCACGGGGTATCGTAGGACTTGACGGCCAGGATCACGGCGTCGAACTCCGGCCGAACGCGGGCGACTTCGCCCAGGTGAAGCACGTTCGCTTCGACTGTGAACTCACCCTCTACACTCTTGAGGGTTAACCCATCGTTCTTGATCCGCTCGACGTTCTCCGGCCACGTATCGATCAGGGTCAGGTCCCTGCCCTGCTGAGCCATGTATGCGCCGATGACGCCCCCGATTCCCCCTACTCCAAGTATCCCTATGCGAAACGACATATTCTATATCTCCTCGTCTTTCAGATTTCCAACGCTGTGGGCTTTGTGATCTCAGTGGTAAATTTCGGTGGGTTCGTTCGCATGAGGGTCACTACCGAGACGGCGAAGAGCCCGGCGACAGCGAGGAAGGCCGGTCCGTAGTCGTCCCACAAGTCGAACGAGAGCCCCGCGATCAACGGCCCCGTGACCATCGGGACAACCGTCGCCATCTGGGAGAGACCCGAAATGCTGCCGAAGTACCTGATCCCAAAGCTCTCCTGGACTATCAGTGTCCCAAGGACCCCATACGCGCCCATGAAGAATCCGTACAGGGGGACAGTGACCCATACCAGCGGCAGCGATGGGTAGGAGACCATCAGCACGATGAAGACAATCTGCCCGCTCAGGCTGCCGATCATCGCCCTGCGCGCGGTGATCCGCTCGGCCAGGTAACCGAACACGACTTTCCCTCCCATGCCGAAGGTCGCCAGCAGCCCGACGGCGGCGATCACGACGGTCGTGCTCAGACCCTCCGCCGCCAGGTGGGCGTTCACGTGGGGCAGGACCGCGCTATAGGTAAACGACGCGAGCATTGCCACGAGCGTTATCGCATAGAAGGCCCGAGTCCGAATAGCCTCCCGCAACGTCCAGCCGGTGAGGGCTTGCCGCGCCGCACGTGAAGGGTCGGGTCGAACCGCCGAGTCGTCGCGACCGCCGGGCTCTTCGTGCACCAACGCGAGGGCGGCAAACGCGAGAACGAACGAGAGGGCGGCGATGATGAGAAAGACCATCTTCCACGGGACGTCTACGCCCCACTCCGTCGCGGAGGCGAGCACGAACCCCGTTATGAAGGGCATCGTGAGTCCGCCGAAGTTGTTCCCGACCATGGTGATACCCATCACCCTGCCACGCGTCCTCGGGAACCAGATGCCCACGAGCCTGCCTGCCGGAAGTAACGCCGCTCCAGAGAAGCACATGAACTGAAGGAAGCTGAGGGCGTAAAGGTGCCACAGCTCGGTGATCAGCGGTCTCAGCGCGAAGCTAACACCGAAAGTGACCAGGGAGCCGGCCATTACCGGCCTCGCACCGTAGCGGTCCATCAGGCGGCCAAGGAAAGGTGAAGTGAGGCTGCCTATCGCCATGAAGGACAGCGATGCGCTGATGGCAGTGCGGGACCAGTTGAAGGTAGCTTCCAACGGTTCAATGAACAGGCCGAAGGCGTAGTTGGAGGTGCCTATGAGTAGCCCGGCTGAAAGAAACACCACGGCGACGACAAGCCAGCCGTAGTGCGCCCGCGGCATGCGCAGCGCAATGTCAGAAGCGCGCATGCAGAACATGGTACCACCCTGCCATGTCCGAATCCCAGGTAAGGGTGTGGTTAGAAGTGGGAGGTTGGTCGCGCGTCAGGAAGGACCTGGGGAAGGATCTCGGTTCTCGCACACATCGTCGTAGCTCCACCACCCCAGATTCTTCGCAGGGCTCAGAATGACATTGGCGCACTCACACATATCGTCCTGAGGAGTTGGCGACGAAGGACCTGGGGACGGGCCACCCGCTTCTGATCACCTGCCTCGGTCGCCCGCCTTGACGGCTCTCGACTATTCGTGTTGAATCGGGCACAGCTACACTGAAGGAGCACTCAATGGCCGACTATCTACCTCTCGACATCTCAGGACGGTGCAACGCAGGCCCTGCGTTGCTTGGAGCTGACGCGGGCGACGTCATCGGGCAACACAGCTTCCGCGGGCTGCCGTTCCAGGTGGGCGCAAACGGCGCCGACCAGTGTTTCATCTCGTTGAGCGGATCGCACAGCGCCGTCACGATACCGGTCAATAAGAGCGCCAAACGGATAGTGTTCGCGCATCGGCTCATGGACTCGAAGTTGGCGGACGGGGGACCGCTCGGCGAGCAGGTCGCAGAATACGTCTTCCACCTTTCCGGCGGCGACGAGGTCCGCGTTCCTATACGGGAGCGGTTCGAGATCGCCCCCGTAGCCGGCAGAATTGCCATCCCGGGCACCCCTGGGGCACCCTACCGGGCCGTAACCGACCAGAAAGCAAGACTGCAGCCGAGGTACGAGGGCTCCTGGGATGGGGCCGGTCGCCGTCACACCGAAGCCGACCAGGCGACCGCCCGCCACTACTACCTGTGGGCGTGGGCGAATCCGGAACCGGACCGGCAGATCGAGTCCATCGAAATCGTCCCCAGCGGGCTGCCCTTCATCGTCGCGGCCGTCACTTTGAGCGACCTGGACGAGCACCCCTTCGCCAGAGAGGGCCGGCTGGCCGCCCGCATCACGCTGACTGACAAGGTCGACGCCGGCAGAGACTTCAAGGATCTCGACGTCGAGGTTGACCGAGGCGACACGACCTACGTATTTCCTCTCCCCCTGTCGTCCTCCGAGGAGTTCGTCGACGCCCATTACGCCTGGGGCGAGCAACTGAACCAGACGTCGAGCCCCTCATACGTGGAGGTGTCCGCGGTACCGTCGGCCACCGTGACGGTCAAGCAAGGTGAAGAGACAGTCGGCTCGGTCAACTGGGGCCAGGTGTTGGACAAGGGCACCGCAGCGACACCCCGCGTGCGGGTCGAGCTCGTAGACCCCGGTAAGAACTGGGTCCAAATCAAGGTCCTGGATGACGAGACGGGCCGGCCGGTGCCCTGCCGAGTCCACTTCCGGTCGCCCGAGGGCATCCCCTTCCAGCCCCATGGCCACCACAACCAGGTCAACTCAAACATCTTGTCGTGGCACAACGACGTGGGCGGCGATCTGCGCCTCGGCCACACGTCCTTCGCGTTCATTGACGGAACATGTCAAGGGTGGCTGCCTCGGGGGGACGTGTACATGGACGTAGCACGGGGCTTTGAATACGAACCTCTGCGCGGAAAGGTCACAATAGAGCCGGGCCAGCGCGAGCTCACCCTCCGCATCAAACGCTGGACGAACATGAACGCAGACCGCTGGTACAGCGGCGACTCCCACGTCCACTTCCTATCGCCCCAAGGAGCCCACCGCGAAGCCCAAGCAGAGGACCTGGACGTGGTGAATCTGCTCCAGTCCCAATGGGGCAGCCTCTTCACCAACACCGAGGATTTCATCGGGGAGCCAAGCGTGTCGCGCCAGGGCGACAGTATCGTGTACGTGGGCCAGGAGAACCGGCAGCACTTCATGGGCCACATGATCCTCTGGGGGCTCAAGCAGCCCGTCATGCCGTGGTGCAGCGATGGGCTAGGCGAAGCGGAGATCGGCGGCGCCATGGAGACGACCCTGAGCTACTGGGCCGACCGGTGTCATGAGCAAGGCGGGTGGGTCGTTCAGCCTCACTTCCCCAATCCCAACGGCGAAGCTGCTGCGCTGGTCGCGATGGGCAGGCTTGACGGCGTAGAGATGATCCGCCAGACCGAGTACAACCACACCGAGTACTACCGGTACCTGAACTGTGGCTACCGGCTACCCCTCGTAGGCGGCACGGACAAGATGTCCAACGAGGTACCGGTCGGTCTCTACCGGACCTACGCCCGGCTGGCCGAAGGCGACGAGTTCACATATGAGAACTGGTGCAACAGCGTCGCCAGCGGGCGGACCTTCCTGAGCGGCGGACCGCTGATAGGCATGTCCGTCGATGGCAACGCCATCGGGGACACGGTGCGTATGTCCGGGCCCGGCACGGTCGAGGTGGACGCCTGGGCCGAGAGCATCTTCCCGATACATCGGCTGGAGATCGTCCAGGCCGGCAAGGTAGTCGCGTCGACGGAAGCCGCCGAAGGGACTCGGCGGCTCGAGATCAAGGAGAAGCTGCAGGTAGACGGCCACACGTGGTTGGCGGCCCGCTGCGGTGGTCCCGAGTACTACGGTCCGAACCACATCGACGCCATGAACCGGGGCATATTCGCGCACACGTCGCCGGTCTACGTCGCGTGCGGCGGGGACTGGTGGATGTTCGACAAGTCCGCCGCCCAGTACATGCTCACCATGATCGACGGCGACCTCTCGTACATACGCGAGACCTCCAACCAGCACACCCGGGGCAACGTGACCCACCATCACGGAGAAGGAGACCACGTGGCCTACCTGGAGCGCCCATTCCACGAGGCCCGCGAAGCGATCGAGAAGCGGATGCGTGAGCACGGAATCGAGCTATAGGGGTACGGGGGTTAGGGGTTAGGAGTTCGAGCGGGAACTGTAGCATCCATGGAACGAAGGAAGGAACAGACATGGCCCTAGATAGAGACGGTATCGAATATGTAATGCCTTACGAAGAGCGTGGAGGGCGTGAATCAAGAGATGTTAGCTAGGGAGGAGGATTCCCCGGAGTTGACATCATTAGTTTCGACAGCGCCAGCGATCACAGAGCCATTGAGGTAAAGGCAACAAAGCGTTCAGGTCGTATACCCGATGCCTTCGAAACCAAGTTCACACGAGGTCTTAAGTTCGTCGGGAC
>CAUZJF010000102.1:0-7771 GCA_963579975.1 Dehalococcoidia bacterium | reverse complement strand
CTCTGCCCAATCACGCCCTTCCGCCTCGTCTGCCAGCTGTTTTACGACGGCGCCCGGGTCGCCCAGGATTCCGACATCTACTCCGCGGGAGAGGCCGATCTGCTCATACGACGAATCGACCTGAATGATGCTGACGTCTGGGTCGAATGCAGGCGGGCCACCGAACGCGATGAGGAAGTCGACCTTCTTGCCGAGCAAGAGAACCGCGTCGGCCTCCTTCAGGCTGAGGGCAACAGAATTGGCGCGTCCGTCCGCGAGACCGAAGCACAGCGGGTGAGAGTCGGGCACGACGCCCCTTGCGGCCATCTCGGTGAAGAGCGGGATGCCCGTGATTTCGACGAGCCGCTTAAGGTCGGCCTGCTCCGCCGAATGGGCGCCGTTGCCGACGACCACAAAGGGCCGCTTCGCGCGGTTCAACAGGTCGATGGCGTCCCGGACTCTGGCCGGATCTCCCTGGACCCGGCCGGCGGGCCGGTACTCTTCGGGGGTGTAGAACCGGACGTCTTTCTCCTCGACCTCGGCCTGTTGCACGTCTGTCGGAATCGTCAGGTGGACCGGACCACGGCCACCGGCAAGAGCGGTCCTGAACGCACGGGCGATGAATTCCGGGATGCGGTACGGGTCGGAAACGAACCAGGAGCCCTTGGTTACCGGCGCCGCCATCCCCACCTGGTCAATCTCCTGCGAAGCGCCCTGCCCCAGCCTGTCCTGATCGGCGCACCCGGAAATGTTGACCAGCGGCGATTCCATGTGGTGGGCCAGCGTAAGCCCCGGTATCGCGTTGGCGTGACCAGGAGTCGTGAACATCGTTACCCCGGGTGTGCCGGTGATGCGGCCGTAGGCGTTTGCCATGTCGACCGCGGCCTGCTCGTGTCTCGTGTCGATGAAACGGAAGCCGTCTCGGGCCATCCGGTCCATAAGAGGTAAAGTGTGGTCGCCCGCCAGCGCGAAGACGGTCTCGATTCCTTCGAGCCGGAGAGCGCGAGCGATCAATTCAGAGCCTGTCACTGTCATAGATGTTCCTCCCTGCTATTCAGTCTGTACGTCGTTGACCCACCGCTTGACCAGCCAGGTGGCAACCTGCTCCAGGTCTTCGCCGGGGAACCGCGGCTGGCCGAGATGCTCGGGATGCATGAATCCGCGGTATCCGGAGTCGTGGAGGGCCTGGATGATGACTCGGAAATCGAGTTCGCCAGTACCTGGGAAGACCTCTTGCGACTTCGGCCAGCGCCCGACCAGGTCCCTAATCTGCACGAAATGTATCTTGCCCTTGAACCGACCGATCTCTTCGACGGGGTCCGCGCCGTGGATATACATGCCAGTGCACATAGTAACGCCGTGGTAATCGCTCGGCACCTCTTCGATCAGACGCCGGATGTGTTCAGCCGCGCGGACAAGGAACGGGCCGCCGAACATGGGGTTGTGGTAGTGACGGTAACCGTCCGCGGTTAGTCCTGACGCCAGGGCATCGTCGCGGATATCGTCGGACAGCGCGCGCCAGATACCATGGTTGGCGATCTTGACCTTCGAGGCCTCGGCCTGAGCGACTAGCTCCCTGAAGATCGACAGCAAGCCTTCCCAGTACGCTTCATCCTCGGCCGGATCGGCGGGCTGGGGGACACCCACGTAGTGGAGCTGGGTGTCGATGCCCAGTTGCCCCTGGACCTCGATCGTCCGCAGGGCAGCGTCGATCCTCTCGCGGTGGGCCGAAGGGTTCAGCATGATGTCCGGGTCACGGCCCAGGTGGCCCTTCTGGTTCCAGGCCGAGACGGTGATGCCCTCGTCGGCCAGTTTCTCGTGGTACTCGCGCATCGCCGGGAGGACCGGCGCGCCGGTCTCCTTCGTGCGCGGCATGTTCCCAACAGCCAGTGTGACGTGGTCGACGTCAAGCTCTCGACAGCGCCCAACGACTTTCTTGATGTCGCCGCCCGTAAGCAGCCCTACTACCATCTGGCCCTTCTGTCCCGCCGCCGGTGTTGGCTCCCCCGTATTTTCCATCTCTAACCTCCCCCGGCAGGGGAAGGGACATTGGGCTCCGAGTCCTCGGCCGACAGGACACCACCGCGATCCCCGCCACGAAAAGCGACGGCGTCGTCGATCATACGGATGATGTCGTACTGAGGGTCGAAAGCCAGGATTCTCTTGGCTTTGGAGATGTCGTGTTCGTAGAAACTCGGCGGCCCCTGGACGTTTGCTTCGATCTGCGGAATGCCGAGGACGTCAGATAGGTGAGGAATCGCCTCGTCCCACGTGAAGGCCCGGGGCCCAGCAAGCTGGAACGTCTCTCCGACCGCTTCCGGTTTGTCGAAGGCGGAGACCAGGCCGTGCACGATGTCTCGAACGTCGGCCATGTGCTTCTTGTACGGCCTGCCGTTCTCGTCCCTGAGCAGGACGACCCGTTCTTCGCCTTTCCATAGAGAGGCGAGCTCAGGCCGGCTCTTCTGACGGCTGAGGTGGAACTGACCGAAATTGAGAATCTCTTCGCCGGCGACCACATAGGGGAACCGCAACACCGTCGTGGGTACCCAGGCAGCGCGGGCATAGGCCCCACACATATCCTCGCCCACGGATTTCGACAAGGAATACCAGCCTCCCGGCCGGCGGGGGATATGGTCCTCGCGAATCGGTTCAGGCATCCCGCCCGGCGGGTACTTCTGGAGGGTGGCGTCGGTGCTTGCGAAATAGAACCCGCGCAGCTGTTCGTTAGCCCTGGCGGCCTCCAGCATATTGAAGGTGCCGCGGACGTTGATCTCGAAGTACTCGTCTGCAGTGAAGGGACCGCCGCCCTGGAAGGCCGCTCCCAGATGATAGACAGCCTCCATGTCAGCGACTGCTTTGAGTACGTCCGAGACCTCCGTGAGACTACCTTCCTGGAGCTCGATGTCCAGATGCTTCAACTTTTCGATTCTGCGGTCTCGCGGCCAGACCAGCCCACGCACCTCGTGGCCTTCGTCGAGCAGTAACGCGGCCAGGTTGGCGCCGATTCGGCCCGTTATGCCGGTGACAAGAATGCGCATTCCGTTCTCCGGGGTCTCGTTGTGCAAGCAGGTGTACGATGGCACACCAGGGTAGACAATTCAAGCAGCCCAACGCCGGATCGTGTCGGTATGAGCGCGACGTCAGAACGGGCGCACGCAATGCGCCCCTACGTATGGCCGACTGCGCTCAACCTTCGGATGGACTCGATACGGCGCTCGGCCAGCCGGTTTGCGGCCACTGACGTAGGGATGTCCCCGTCCTTGGCTGCTCGGATCACGCGCTCGGTAGTCTCGCCTATCCGCTCGGTCAGTTCCCGGGCGCGGTCGGGGCGGTACACGCCGTCGATCTCGCAGAAGACGTTGATGATCCCGCCAGCGTTGACGACGAAGTCCGGCGCGTAGAGAATCCCGCGACGGCGCAGCTCTTCGCCGTGACTGTCATCGAGTAGCTGGTTGTTGGCGCCGCCGGCCACGATCAAACACTTCAGCCGCGGTATCGTATTGTCGTTGAGCACCCCACCAAGCGCGCACGGCGAGAATACGTCGCAGTCGACGTCGTATATCTCGTCGGGCGCGACGATGTCGGCGCCGAGGTCTCGAGCACGGTCCAGGGACCCTTCGTAGATGTCCGTAACTACCAGCCTGGCGCCCTCGTTTATCAGATGCTTGGCTAGGTTGGTCCCTACGTTGCCGAATCCCTGTATCGCGACCACGCGGCCTTCTAGGCTTTCCGAGTCCCAAACGGCCCTTACGGCGGCCTTCATCCCGAGGTAGACGCCAAGACCGGTCATGACGGAGGTATCGCCACTGCCTCCCATCGACACAGGCAAGCCGACGACGTGATCGGTCTCCTGGGCGACGTGCTCCAGGTCCGCCGGCGTCATTCCGACGTCCTCGGTGGTGACGTACCGGCCTCCCAGCGTGTCTACGTGCCGCCCGAAGGCCCTCAGTAGGGCTTCGTTCTTGTCCTTGTGGGGATCGGCGACGATGAGCGCCTTGCCGCCACCGAAACCGATGCCCGCGACGGCTGACTTGTAGGTCATCGCCCTCGCGAGCCGCAGCACGTCCATGAGCGCTTCCTCTTCGGTCGCGTGGGGCCACACCCTGACACCGCCGCATGCCGGGCCTAGAGTCGTGTCGTGGATGGCGATGTACGCCTTCAGTCCAGCAGAGGGCTCGTGACACACCACCAGTTGCTCGTGGCCGTGGCGCTCCATGTACCCGGCAATGTCCATCTATCGTCTCCGTTCTTACTGGTTTTTCACAGGCGCTAGAAGGACAGGTCCAACGCGAAATGAACCGCGGATTCCACAGCGCCAAGTTTGGCTGGGCTGAGAGTGCCAATCCTCTCCTGCAGCGCGCTCAAAGGGATCGTGTTTATAGTGTCCAGGTTCGCGACTGAAGCTCTCCGAAGGCCATCTTCAGTTCCTAACGACACTTCGGTTCGAATACCTCTGACCCGTGTGGACAAGGGTATAGCGACGACAAACTTGCGAATCCGGTAAGCCTCGTCTCTAGACAACAGAAGGACGGGGCGACGGCCTACAGGAGGAGGGAGGTTCGCCCACCACAACTCACCTCGTTTCATGGTCCCCTTCACCGTCCCAAGGATTCTCGACAAACGCATGCATCATTGTTGCCTCCGCCACAGCAGCTTCCTCCAAAGTTTCCGGATACCGCTGGTAGCCGCGTATGTACTGCGCAATATCCTCCCGCTGCCGTTCGCGGCGAAGAAATGCTTCAACTGCTCGGCGGAAGAACTCGCTTCTCGTCTCTCGGCTAGCCTCCCTCTGCGTCTCGATCTCGGTTAAAAGGTCCTCGGGTAGGCTTATAGCTACTTTCGCGGACTTAGCCATATCCAGTCACCAACCTTTCATACCATAGTATGACGATTCTCGCTGTGGTCGTCAAAAGCAGCTTGGCACACCGCTGACGACGGACTGGTGTTGGGGCCTTGGTCGCATCCTGTTGGGACGAAAGATATAATCAGGCCTCGGCCACAGCCGCCAGATTGTGACGCCGGAGGGGGACATGGGCGCGATGGCAGTCGCAGGCATCAGAGATGGGCTGTACACGATCGACGACAGCAACAAGCAAACCCTGGCCGGCCACGAGGTCACTGCGCTGGCGAAGGAAGACGACGGCTGGATGGCAGTCCTCGACGGGCGGGAGGTGTGGCGCTCTCACCACAACGGAGAATGGGAGCCCGTGGCTGCGTTGGACGGCCTTGTGGCCCACCGCATCCTGCCGACGGACTCGGGCGCCCTCGTTGGAACGTCTGAGGCCCACGTATACTCGATACGGAACGGGAACCTCGAGCTGGTCGGAGCGTTCGACGATGCTCCTGGGCGCGACACCTGGTTCACGCCGTGGGGCGGGCCGCCCCACGTGCGCTCGCTGACGGTCGACGCTTCGGGCACGGTGTTCGCCAACGTCCACGTAGGCGGCGTGGTGCGCTCCGCCGACGGAGCGGGGTCCTGGGAGCCGACCATTGACATAAAGACGGACGTGCACCAGGTGCTGGCAGACCGGGAGACCGGCACCGTACTAGCCGTCAGCCGGGACAAGGGTGAGACCTGGGAATACCGGACCGACGGCCTTCATGGCAACTATCTCAGGGCCGTGGCCGCCACCGACGGCACGGTCTTCATCACCGCTTCGACGGGCCACAACTCCAACCGGGCCGCCTTCCACCGGATGGCGCTCGACTCCGAGGGACCTTTCCAGCGGTGCGAAAACGGGCTGCCCGAGTCGTTTCCGTCGAACATCGACAGCCACTGCCTTTCGGCAGACGGTCCCACGGTCGCCTTTGGGACGTCGCAAGGCCAGATATTCGTTTCGCACGATCGCGGAGAGAGTTGGTCGCTTCAGGCCGATGACCTGCCCGCGGTGCTCTGCGTCGCCGTCCCATGAGAGCGCCCAACCCATCGAGCGGTGAGTCCCTGCAGCTGGACCCGCTGCAGAAGCGTCGCATCCTAGTGATCGTCGCGTTGGCGGGCGTGTTCGGCCTGCTCTACCTGGGCCGCGGCGCGCTGTTCCCGTTCATCATCAGCGGGATCTCCGCCTATCTACTTTACCCCGTCGTCAAGACCATCGAGTCGTTGATGCCCTGGCGAGAACGGTGGCCGGGCGCCAGCCACATATCCGCCATCTTCGTCATCTACGTTCTCACCATCGCCGTGGCGGCCGGTTTGCTGGCCCTCATCGTCCCTCCAGCATTCAGGGAGGCGACCGATTTCCTAGATTCCCTCCCTGAACTCTACTCCGGCGCGAGAGATACCGTGGAGGGATGGAACCTGGTGTACTCGGAGAGGATCCCCGAGGACATACGTCTCCAAATTGAAGAATCGCTGTCGGGCCTGGGCACCATCGTCATAGATATTGCCGAGGCAATATTGGCCCAGACGGTCAGTACCGTGTCGAACACGTTTACCCTGGTCATCGGCCTGGCGATTGTGCCCGTGCTGCTCTTCTATTTCCTCAAGGACAAGGAACTCGCGATAGAAAGCCTTTATGCCTTGCTCCCCAAGAACACGAGGCGGCACACGCGTAATGTCGTAGGGATCATCAACCAGGCGTTGGGGGCTTATATCCGAGCCCAACTGATTCTCATGTTCTTCGTCGGGCTCCTGGTCTTCCTGGGGCTTTTCCTGCTGGGGATAAAGTTCCCGCTCTTGCTCGGGCTGGTCGCCGGGGTCTTCGAGCTGGTGCCGGTCGTCGGGCCTCTGCTGGGAGCGATCCCCGGCATACTGGTCACGCTGGCGATTTCGCCCTCAGACATCGTTTGGGTCGTGCTGATCTACTTCGGCGTCCAACTGATCGAGAATTCTCTGCTCGTGCCCCGCATACAGGGCGACGCCGTGAACCTTCATCCCGCCATCATCATGGTGGTCCTGATCGTGGCAAGCGAGACCTTTGGCGTCTTCGGCGTGATCGCGGCAGTACCTGTGGCCGGCGTCTCGCGTGACGTTTTCAAGTACTTTTACAGAGAATGGAGCGACGGCCTGCAGGTTGAGGGGTCTGCGGAGCCGGAGGAAGAGCCAACGACCCCGGCCCCAGATTCTCCGTCGCCCGGCTCCTCAGAGTGACAATGTGCCGGTCAGGTGAACCCGCGGGAGAATGTTTGGGGTACGGGGTACGGGGTTAGGGGTTAGGGGTTAGGGGTTAGGGATAGTCGAAATATGAGCCAATCCGCCGATGTCAAGAAGCTCCCAAAGGCAGACATTCACCTGCACGCCGAGACCCAGGCCCGGCTCGAGAGGCTCGTCGCTCGACAGTCCGGCCGATCGCCTCACACCTGGGCCTCCCGAGTGAAGCGGGTCCGCGAGCTTCCCGAGGGGATGGACCGTTTCGATCTCCTTCTGACCGAGAAGCACGTCTTGGACCCCGAATTCGAGCCGGACCAGATCGAAGACCTCGACGACGACGCCAACTTCGTCGCATGGCTGACCGATGTAATGCTTGACGCGGCGGAAGAAGGGACCGTCCTCTTCGAGATGCGATTCGGCTTCGGCTGGAGCCTGCGGCCTGGATTCATGTCGCGGTTCCAAGAGGCGGAGGCCGCCGCGCGTGCTCGCCATCCGGGGTTCCACGCCGAGACGATCATCACGGGCGTGTGGCCCGAACGGCCAGGCGCCGAGCAGATGTTCGAAGCCTGCCATCGTCTCAAGGACGAGGGCCTGGCCGGAATCGATTTCATTCCCGAACCGTACGACCGGGAGGCCAATTGGTTAGGTGTACACGACTGGGCAGCGCAGGCCGCCAGTGCCGGACTCGGCATCAACGCCCACGCA
>CAUZJF010000101.1:0-7804 GCA_963579975.1 Dehalococcoidia bacterium | reverse complement strand
CCACAGTTTCCTCTAACGGCTTGCCCTTGGAGTGGACCTTGAGGATCGCCGCACGACCGCGGACATCGGGGTTGTCCAACACGACCCTTCGGTCAAAACGGCCCGGCCGCAGCAGCGCCGGGTCGAGGATGTCGGGCCTGTTGGTCGCCGCGACCACGATGACGTTGACGCTGGTGTCGAATCCGTCCATCTCTACAAGGATCTGGTTCAGCGTCTGCTCGCGCTCATCGTGCCCCCCACCAAGTCCGGCGCCGCGGTGTCGTCCGACGGCGTCTATCTCGTCGACGAAAACGATGCAGGGGGAGTTGCGCTTGGCTTGATCGAACAGGTCCCGAACACGGGACGCGCCGACGCCGACGAACATCTCGACGAACTCGCTGCCGCTTATCGAGAAGAACGGCACCCCGGCTTCGCCGGCGACGGCGCGTGCCAGAAGCGTCTTGCCGGTACCCGGCGGGCCTATGAGCAGTACACCCCGAGGGATGCGCGCGCCGAGGGTCAGGAAACGATCGGGGTGATTCAGGAAGTCGACGACCTCTTCAAGCTCGTTCTTGGCTTCCTCGACGCCGGCCACGTCGGCGAACGTGACGTTCGGCTGATTCCCAACCAGCATCCGCGCACGGCTCCGGCCAAAACTGAATGTCTGGCTGGTGTTGCCCTGGGCCTGGCGCATCATGAAGAAGAGGACCGCGCCAAAGAAGATCAGGGGCAAGAAGTTCAAGAGGATTCCAAAAATACTGCCGAGGCCACTGGAGCCCAGAATCCTGATGTCGATGTTGCTTCCGAAGGGGTCGACATTGGCGCTCTCCAGCATCTGATGGACGGTCGCGCCCTCTTCCTTCCGGGAAGTCACCGTTTCGCCGCTCGTCGTAAAGACCGTGAGACTGTCACCCCTTACTTCGATGGCTTCGATGCCGCCCCGCTGAGCCAGGTCCATGACTTCGTTGATGGGCACGTCTCCGCCGCTCATGTCGGAAAAGAGGGTGAAGAAGATCGCGATGACGGCCACCACGATCAACAGGTAGATGAAGCTGTTGCGCATCCTACGAGAGTTCATGGTAGTGGCGTAACGGTAAGCGGGGAAGAATGCGGGTAGCAAACCGTACTGTTCCTCATCTTACTATGAAACGAATCGGCAAAGCAAAAGCTAGTCCGGATCAACCACAGAGGTCACAGAGCCCACAGAGACAAGAAAGATCTTAGCCTAGCCGAAGACAGCCCGGTTCCCCACACCCCGTACCCTGCAACGTTCCGATGTTATAATCGCCGCGCCCCGTCGCCACACCCTTTATGGAGTTATTGATGATATCGGTCTCTCACGAGAAATTTACTCTGTCGAACGGCCTAGAGGTCATCCTACACGAGGACCATTCGCTGCCAAACGTGGCGGTAAACGTCTGGTACCACGTTGGGTCTAAAGACGAAGAGGTCGGTAAGACCGGTTTCGCTCACCTTTTCGAACACGTGATGTTCGAAGGTTCGAAGAACCACAACCGGAGCTTCTTCGAGCCATTGCAAAAAGTCGGCGCTAACATCAACGGGTCCACTACGGCCGACAGAACAAACTACTGGGAGAACCTGCCGTCAAGCTACCTCGACCTGGCCCTATGGCTGGAAGCCGACCGCATGGGGTTCCTGCTCGATGCGTTGGACCAGAAACGGTTCGACGTCCAGCGCGACGTGGTCAAGAACGAGCGCCGGCAGAGCTACGAGAACAGGCCATATGGCAAAGCATACCTACTGCTCCATCCGGCCATATTCCCCGCCCCTCATCCCTACAACTGGCCGGTCATCGGGTCGCAGGCGGACCTCGATGCAGCATCTCTGGAAGACGTCAAGGACTTCTTCCGCAAACACTACGCGCCCTCGAACGCGAGTCTCGCCATAGCCGGAGATATCGACATCGGAGACGTCAAGGACCGCGTAGGACGCTACTTTGGAGACATCCCGCCGGGGCCAGGCATCGATCGCGTCGGACGTATGGGCTCGGGTCTGACGGGCGAGGTCCGCTTGACCGTCCACGACAAGGTCCAGCTCCCAAGGCTCTACCTGGTATACCCCAGCGCGCCGCTTTTCGACACTGACGAGGCGCCTCTGGTGGCAATGGCCACGGTCATGGGTGACGGCAAGAGTTCGCGTCTGTACCGATCGCTAGTTCACGAAAAGCAGATCGCCCGTCAGGTCACCATCGGTTCCCACGGACAGGAAATTGCCGGCGAGTTCCACATCCAGGTGACGGCCAGCCCGGGCCACACCGTTGACGAGTTACAGGAGGCGGTGGAGGAGGAGCTGGCGCTTCTACTTCGCGAGCCGCCCTCGCAACAGGAGATCGACCGGGCCAAGAACCTGGTTGAAAACCACCACATCAGGCAGCTTGAGCGGATTGGAGGGTTCGGAGGCCGAGCCGACCAGTTCAACTACTACAACATCATGGCCGGAGACCCAGGTCGGATAAACACGGACCTCGATCGTTTCAATGCGGTCACTCGTGACGACATCCTCCGAGTCGCCGGCACCGTATTCAACAACGGCCGAGTGCGTCTCGCCGTACTGCCTGAAAAGGCCGCCAGCCCCTCCGCGGCGACCATCGACCGTTCGGCCATGCCGGAGGGTTCCGCACCCCGACAATACTCGCCGCCGGTGCCCGAACGCATGACGCTCTCGAATGGACTCGAAGTTCTGCACATCGAGTCGAGAGAAATGCCCCTGGTGGCCCTCGGACTCGTTCTGCGGGTCGGCGGTACCGCCGACCCGGCCGCCAGGCCTGGCCTCGCTCATATGACCGCCGCGATGGTAACGGAAGGCACCACGAAACGCTCGAGCCAGCAGATAGCCGACGAGATGGAGTTCATTGGCTCGGAGCTCGACAGTTCAGCCGGTCGCGAGCATGCGCTGGTGTCGGCCGATACCGTGTCCGTACACGCGCCAAAGGCGTTCGAGGTCATTGCCGACGTTCTGCAGAATGCCGCATTCCCAGAGCAGGAGCTTGACAGAGTACGCAAGCAACGTCTGGCGGACCTGAGCCAGATCAAAGACGACCCAGTCGCCATTTCTCAGAGACTATGCCGGGCCCTGCTCTACGGCCCGAACAGCAAATACGGACATCCGATCAGCGGGACCGAACACTCGGTCGGCGAATTGGTACGCGACGAACTCGTGGGGCACTTCGATGCCCACTACTCACCGGGCAACGCGACGCTGATCGTCGTAGGAGACATGAGTCGCGAAGACCTGTTGAGACAGGCCGAGGACCACCTGGGCAACTGGGCCGGCGACGCGGGTAAGGCAGGGGCCATCGCGAATGGAGATGGCACTCGGGCCGAGACTGCGATCTACCTGGCCGACAAGCCGGGCGCGGCCCAATCGGTCATCAGGGTCGGCGAACTCATGGTGCCGCGCGACCATCCCGATTATCAGCCCCTCAACCTGGCCAACTACATTTTCGGCGGCAATCCGACCGCGCGTCTGTTCATGAACCTCCGGGAGGACAAGGGCTACAGCTACGGTTACTACTCGCAGATCGACTGGCTCAATGGCCCGTCGGCCTTGTTCGCCGGGGGCGCGGTCGAGACCCGCGTTACCAAAGAATCGATAGTCGAGACGCTCAAAGAGTTCGCCGATATTCGCGGTAACAGGCCCGTCACGAAGGATGAGTTCGACACAGCAAAGGATGGGCTCTTCAGGGGGTTCCCCGCGCAGTTCGAAGCCCGTGGCCATATGCTGCAGCAATTGAGCCTCCTGGTTACGTTTGGCCTTCCCGACGACTACTATTCGACGCTTCTCTCGGCGATAGACGCTGTGACCCTGGAAGACCTGCATCGGGTAGCCTCCGAAGGTATCGGCGGGGAGCACCTAGTCGTGCTTGTGGTTGGTGACCGGGACACCGTCGAGCCAGGCTTGAACGAGATCGGCCTGCCCGTGGTGCACGTGGACTACGAAGGCGGCCGCGTCGAATAGGAACGCCGTTTCAAAACGGGACAGCCAGGCGTCGACCTTTTGGCCCTCCGATCCGAAGGTCCGTTTCTCAGACGGAAGAGCCGGGCATCATCCCCAACACCCGGAGACTTCGATTGACCAATTGTCCCCGCTGCGAGACCGGGTTGCCCTATCGAACGTTGGCGATGGCCCCCCTGCCAGCGTGGCCAGTATGCCCACAGTGCCACACGAGACTGGAGGGAGACAGGTTTGTTCTGACCCTCAGCGTCGTCGAGAGCATCCTGATTGTCGGCCTGGTGCTTGCGGCTGGTTTGACATTGAACTTCGGCCTCCAGGACATCGCTGACCCCAACCCTTATTACGTTGCGTTTGTTGCCGCGTCTCTGGTCGGGCTAGCCCCAATAATCTGGCTGGGCGCCGGCGTGTTGGCGTTCCGGTACGGACGCTTCGACCTCGGCATCGACGAGACAGAGCCACACTTCATACGCAACTACCTTCGGGTAACCGCAGTCATTGCGCTAGCGCTGGGAGCCTGGTTCGTGCTCTCGGTCCCACTGCACCCGTTCGGGGCCGTGATTGTAGTTACGTGGACCCTGCTGCCGCCTCTAGTCTACGTGACCCTCACCAGGCGAAGCCGCCGGCCGGCTGTGGCGGCCCTCGTCGCTCTGCTGGCGTGGGCGGGCACCGTGAACGTCCCGGCTGTCGCCTTGAACGCATACGCCTTCGCCAACTATCCAAAAGAGGGCCCGTTTGCCGAGCAGCTATGGGTGTCGAGATACTACGGCCAGGAGACCGCGGCCTGGGACCTTTTGATTACACTGACCGACGATCTGGCGAGTGGGGCAGACGCTTCCGAGCAGCAGAGGACCAACATCCTGACCCTCCTTGCACAAACCGTGGTTTCGCCGCCGCGGGACAGTCTCTTTATCGGCAGCGAGGTGCCGGACTTCGCCGCGATCGAGACGATGTCCCGAGCGGAATTGGACGAGATTCGGGCTCTCCTGGCGCGCGGCGAGTCGAGAACCGCGAACGCCAGGTACGTGCGGCTCTGGGAGGTCGCTGAAAACCTGGTCTCGTCTCGAGCGGTCATGGTCCAGTACCTCGTAGGCACCAACCTCGTTTCGGACCTCGTCGCCTTCTATTTGGACGGTGACAATGGCGGACTGTCCAACGATGCGGAGCTGCGCTTCAGAGTGGAGAGCGTCCGAGAGATGCTCGATACGGGTTTCGTCGGTGCGCTAACCAGAGAGTACCTGACCTTGAGGAAATCCCTGGTGGACCGGCCGAGCGACGTTTGCCAGGGAGTCCCTCCCGGGCTGTGTATCTTTGGATGGCCGTGGCCAGTCTATGACGTTAACAAGACTCTCAGGATCGAGCACGACCAGTTTCTCGACCTGGCCTCGCTCGGGATCGCCTCCTTCCATCAGGTCGAACGTGACCTCGCAACCTATACAGACGAGGCCGAGCGCACGAACCGCATCTCGCTGGTGAGGAACCCCGTGGGGAGCGTGGTACTATCCCTGGGGGTACCGGCATGGCTCACAAGGTTCGTCTTTGCCAAAGAAACGACGCACGCGAGTCTCGCGGCGTTCCTGTACGCGCTGGACTCGCAGAACGCGGGTGTCTTTGGCGCCGCACCCATCGATCCCCTGACCGGGGAGTCGTTCGGCGTTACAGATGGCGGCACGACCATCACCATCGAGTCTACCTACATACGAGAGGGCAGACCCGCGGTCGCGTACGAAATCGTCAAACCGAAGCCCCAATGACATAGCTGGCAATACAGATAGCCAAGGAGCAGAGATGAAGGTTACTGAGAACGTACAAAATGTCATCGTCGGCGGGGACAACAACGTGTATTTGATAACGGGTGAGGAGCGCGCGGTGCTGTTCGACAGCGGTCACGAGACCGACGAGAGCGTGGACTCCGTTCTCGGACTGTGGGACGGTGCGGGCAGGCCCGAGGTCGCCGCGATCATCGTCTCCCACCACCACAGCGACCACAGCGGAGGCGCCGCCAGGCTGGCGAAGGCGACGGGAGCGCCCGTCGTCTCGTCGCTCGTCGAGAAGGAGCCGATCGAAGATGCGGTGCCGGGAACCCGGGTCACTACGACAGTAACTGGAGGCGAGGTGCTCGACCTTGGCGGAGCGACGATCGAATATATCTTTACGCCCGGACACACATTCGGTAGCCTCTGCGCCTATTACCGGGAGCAGCGTTTTCTCTTCGCAGGGGACACGATCAGGAACAACGGCCAGGTCGTCGCGGTGAACCCCAAAGTTGGCGAGTTGAGCCTGTATCTGGGGTCGCTGCGCAAACTGCTGGACCACGACATCCGCATGATCGGTCCTGGCCACGGCCAGGAGGTCGACGACCCCCGCGCTCACATAGAGAGCGAGCTGGCCCGCCTCTCTTCCGACCTATCGAGTACAACGTCCTCTTGAACCAAAGTCGGCCCGCAGTCACCGTCAATAGCATAACCTACCGGTGGCCGTCGCGACCTACCGTGGTGGTGTGCGTCGACGGCGGGGACCCCGCGTACTTCGATCACGCCAGGTCGGCGGGCATCGTCCCGAATATCGCGACGTTCGAAGAGCAGGGCTTCGGCGCTATCGCGAAGAGCGCGATGCCCAGCCTCACCAACCCGAACAACGTCTCGATCATTACCGGGACGCCGCCGTCGGTCCACGGCATTTCAGGCAACCACTTCCTGGACAAAGCGACCGGGGCCGGGGTAATGATGAACGACCCCAAGCTCGTCCGATGCGAGTCGGTGCTGGCCGGGTTCTCTCGGCTTGGGGCCAGGGTCGTAGCGATCACGGCGAAGGAGAAGCTACGAAGAATTCTGGGCAAGGGCGTTGATCTGACGAACAGCGCGGTCTTCTCAGCCGAACACGCTGACGTCTGCGCAATGGGGGAGCATGGCATCGACAACGTCCTTGATCTGACCGGCAGGCCTCTGCCAGACGTTTATTCGGCCGATCTGTCGCTCTTTTCCCTGGAGACGGCGGTCAAGTTGCTGCAGAACGACCCTCCACTTCTCATGTACGTGTCCCTTACCGACTACATTCAGCACAAGTACGCGCCGGGGGCTCCGGAAAGCGACAGCTTCTTCGCTGGGCTGGACGACGCTGTCGGCCGGATGGCTGACCTCGGCGCCGTCGTCGCGGTGACCGCCGACCACGGAATGAACGATAAATCGAAACCCGACGGCACCCCGAACGTCGTTTTCTTGCAGGACCTGCTGGACACGAGGCTCGGCGCCAGAACTACAAAGGTAGTGCTGCCGATCACCGACCCCTACGTCGTCCACCACGGCTCTCTGGGAGGATTTGTACGCGTCTACTGTGAGGATAGAACCACGCCTGAGAAGGTCATGAACATCGTCCGGACGTTGCCCGGGATCGCCGAAGTCCTCGACGCCGCTACGGCCTGCGCTCAACTCGATCTGCCTCCAGACCGCGAAGGCGACGTGGTCGTGATCGCCGACGCAGGGACGGCGCTCGGATCGTCCGAGGCGTTCCACGACCTTTCGGCCCTGGGAGGCCACCGCCTACGCTCGCACGGGGGTCTGGCGGAAAGGCGAGTCCCGTTCATTCTTTCCGTCCCCCTGAACGATGAATACGCCGCGCGCGCCGACGGCCCCATCCGTAACTACGACATACTCGACTACGCCCTCAACGGCACAACCGCGTTCCGCTAGCATTGTCATTGGTATGAAAAATACAGCGCTCCAAGGGTTGGAAAGAGCCCCCTTTGTACAACCAGGGACATGGGTAACAATTTCGTAGGTGTATGCGAGACGGAACGATTGTGATCATCCAGCAGCCCGATACTCAGCGGACCAAACCAGATGGTCCAGAAGCG
>CAUZJF010000100.1:0-7897 GCA_963579975.1 Dehalococcoidia bacterium | reverse complement strand
GGAACGTCGCCACCGCCCCTGATGCGGGCCTCGAGCTTGCGGGTGAGCATGCCTCGCGTGTAGCTGGAGGAGGACAGCATCGAGTATAGCGTCCCCGTCTTTTCGGACAGCTTGATCGGCGGGCTGAGCACGACAAGCCAGTCGACGTCGGCGTGCGGAAGCGGCCGCACGCGTTCGCCGCGGCCCTGGACCATGGCCGTGCCGCCCTGCAGGAAGAAGGGCACGTCCGAGCCGAGCCGTGCGGCGATGGCGTTAAGCTCATCGGGAGGAAGACCGAGTCTCCACAGACTGTCGAGCCCCTTTAGCACTGCGGCCGCGTCGCTGCTCCCACCACCGAGGCCGGCTGCAACCGGAATCCGCTTTTTGAGCACTATCTTGACTGCTCGGTCGTGTCCGGTCGCTTCACAGATCTCGTTCGCCGCCTCGAGTGCAAGATTGTCCTGCGTCTCAAGCTCGGGCCGATCGCACTCCAACGCGGTTTCCGCGGCGTCCTGGAGGGTTACGGTGTCGTAGAGGTCCACGGTCTGCATGATGGACGCGACGTCGTGGTACCCGTCGTCACGTCGGCCCAACACCTCGAGCGTGAGGTTGATCTTGGCGGGTGCTGACAGAGTGACTGAGCTCATTTGCCCGCTTCCACGGATCGGAAGAGCGGCGTAGGGGCGCCTTCAGTCCACCCGCAGCCGGACCCAACGTGTGTGCGTGACGCCCTGTGACGTGCACCAGAAGTAGGTCATAAGGTCGCCGTCCGGAAAGAGCACGCCGCCCGGTTTGCCGAAGCCGATGAGCATGTGTTCGGCGAGGAAATTGGGGTGGTTCGGGTCGCCCAATGTCGCTTCGGCCCCGGCATCGAAGACCTCCACTTCGTTGTCGGTGTCGAAAATCGACAGATCCTCGGTTAGAGCGACGTGGATTCCGTGGGGCTCGTGCCGGTAGTTGTAGATCGCGGCGACCCGTCCGTCGGGTAGGGGTATCGGCGTGCAGACCTGCCCTCGCAGGTTGGTTGGCCTGGGCTCGGTCCAGGTACGCCCCTGGTCTTCTGACACGGTCCAGTGGTTGTTCAGGTCCTCGGACGTACCGTACTTATGGGTCCAGATAAGGGTGTATATCCGGCCGTCGGGCATGACGGCGCACATCTGGTCCCACCAGAGAATCTTGCCCGATGTGTCGTCGGCCACGACCGTGAACTCACCCCAGGTACGGCCCTGGTCGGGCGAGAAGATGGCGGCCGCCTTCTGGTCGGGCAGCTCGGTGCTCTCCTCAGGTTTCCAGGTTTCAAGGGGGTACATCCACCTGTCGTCGGATAGCTGCAGGAGGGAGCCAGCGCCGTTCCAGTTGTAGCGGTCGCGCGGCAGGTCCACCGGTACGACCTCGGGTTCCGACCAGGTGTCGCCGTTGTCACTGGACCAGAGGAGCAGCAGGTCACAGCGCGCCGAGGCCTCTGAGTCGACGTCGAACAGGTTTTCTTTCGGCTCGAAACGGGACGCGGTCATGACCAGGCGACCGTCGGGCACAACGGAGATTCTGGGAGCGCGATAGGCCCACCCGTCGCTCGGCGGCCCGCCTCCGGGGTGGATGCTGCCCTGGCTCTCCCAGTTCTTGCCGTCCGTCGAACGGAGTACCTCGATGTGGTTGTCCGGCGACCCCAGCTCCTTGCCTACGTGCTGGGACGCGATGAACGTTCCGTCGGACAGGGGGGTGATCACGGGCATGTAGGCGCCCCGCCCCGATACGCGAGAGATGATGCCCTGGTCGACGGTTCTTAGCACGTTCCCACCTAGATGTGCTGTCGGAGGCTCGTTAACCAAATAGCAGTCCCGCTTGCGCAAGGACCTCCAGATAGGTGCGGGCTACACCCGCAGCGACAGATTACTTGGCACAGGTACCTAAGTCAACACGGGGGGAGCCGAGTTCATTGGCCTGTGTATGACCAGCCGTACATATCTACGAACTCGGGTGGCTGGTGACCTAGGAGCTGGCGGATCGAACTGATCTCCCCAAGGTGGCACCAAGTGTGGAAGATGTTGCGTACAATTAAAGCGCCTGCATTCTCACCTTCCTCCGAGAAGGTGAACTGCACCTGCATGCTCTCCTCAGAGGCCACATCCAGCCACTCGTCAGAAGAGACCCGCCAGAGGCCCATCACCTCGTCCATGGGCGGTTGCGAAGCTGGACTACTATACCCGAACTCACGGTAGCGCGGCTCACTGTCTTTGCCTTGAGGCCAGGCAGCGAAGAACGTATGCTGCTGATTTGCCACGTGCCCGACTGTCCAGGAGATGGAGTTCATGGGCTCAATCCGCTTGCGTGCATCTTCGTCCGAAAGCCCTTTGAGATTTCTAGTGAACTCTCTTCTCGTAAGGTGCTGTATCTGTACCAGCGTGTGCATTGTCGGACCTCCTTGGCCCTGCAATCCTAAGCGCGCCGCTTGCTGTTTCCTAATTTTTCCTCGACCTGAGCCAGCGGTGAAATGCCGGCCGTCCCCTGGGCCTCGACACAGAAGCTTGCGGCGCAGCCGGCGACCCGCTGGCGTCGGCGCGATTCGCCGGACCGGCAATATTCCACCAGGAACGTGGCGGCGAAAACGTCGCCGGCCCTGGTAGGGTCCACCTAGTTCGTAAGGAAGGAATCGACGTGGTGCCAGGAGCCATCGACATGGAGCCTTGAGCCGTTGGAGCCCAACCTGACGATCAAGAGTGGCGACAGGCCCGCCCTCGTCTCAATCAGGTCCTCGTCTTTGACGTCCGAGCTCGATGCGGTTGCGGCATCGACGTGCGGTAGAACATCCTTGCCATCCCAATGCCTCCGGCTAACCCGTCCCATGTCCTGAGCCAACCATGCAGCGACGCCATCACCAAGGAATCGGAGAAGCCTTGAACGAGCTCTGTGCCGATCTCGCCGGCCACGGGACATAGCAGAACGGTGGGGGCCGAGCGCCACTCGTCCGGCACGTCCGGAAAGGAGATCGGGTCCGCAGCGGACTCGAGGACCTGGCTACGGCGCTTGGGGCGGTACTGGTTATGGACCGTGGTTGTCGCGTCGGATGGCACGACGTGCGCCGGGATACCGACGAAGGCGGAATTTACGTCGAGATCGCTACTTGCGCTGGTTACGACCGCAGGTTGGAGCCCAAGCCGAAGTGCGGTCAGGGCGCCGTAGGTCACCGCCCCACCCCAAACGAAGCCGCGTGGAACCCGGTCTCTTGTTACGTGACCGACAGCCAGGAAATCCGGTTTTACGCGTCGATTCAACGCGGCCCCCTGGTCCGGGCCGGACCTTTTCGTAGCGACACGCCGAAGGATCAGCTATCGGACGTGTCGTCCTCCCTGGGCTCAATGGACACCTGGCGACTTTCGCCGAAACCGGTGCTGGAAGTGGTCACATCCGGGTGTTCCGCAAGAGCGAGGTGTACAATGCGACGCTCTCCAGGCGGCATGGGCTCCAGGGTGATGGACCTTCCCGTGGATGCGACTCGTTGTGCCACTCGATTCGCCAGGGTCGTCAAGGACTCGCGGCGACGTTCCTGGTAGCCGGCGACGTCAACGAGGATGTTGACCCTCTCCTCAAGGCGCCTGCTTGCCAGAAACGTAACGATGGACTGAAAGGCCCTCAGGGTCTCTCCGCGTCGCCCGATGAGAAGACCGGAGTCGTCGCCATCGATGTCGAATACGGGCCCGCCCACGTCTTCGCGTTCGGAGTGCTTGAGGTTGACGACCACCGAAACTCCCATCCGGTCGATGAGCTCCTGCAGAATCTCGGTCGTCACCCGGACCACGTCGGGAGCCACTTCGAGAAGGGTTACCCGGACTTTTGCGTCTTCTCCGCCGATACCGAGGATGCCCGATTTGCCCCTGCTAACGACGTCTATTTCTACTTCCGAGCGCTCGACGTCTAGCTCTTTTAGAGCGAGCTCTATTGCCTCTTCGGGCGTCTTCGCCGTCCTTTCGATCGTTGTCATCAGTCACTACCTCCTCCACTGGGGCCGCCTGGGTGGTGGCAGGGCTTTGATTCTGTGACTCAGCAGGCCCCGAGATTCGCCTGAGCGAGGCCAGGGACGTGATGGGCCCCCAGCCGGTGATGAATCCTTGCACGACTATTCCGATCACGTTAGACACGATCCAATATAGCGCCAGTCCAGCCTCGAAACTCAGCGTGAAGAACCCGAACATGATGGGGAACATCCACAGCATCATCCGTTGCGTGGACTCCTGCTGCGGGCTGGAGGCCACCGACGAGGACATTTTCTGCATTACCCACATAGAGCCGCCGACGAGGATGGGCAACAAGAACGGGATGGGGTTCTCGGCAGAGGTCTTGGCCAGATCGAACCCTATGAACGTGCTGTCCAGCGGGACCGCCTGGTGGACCTGGGGCAACCACGAATAGAGGGTGTGGGAAAGGTCCGTGAGCCTTTCGGGAGTAGATGGGAGCGTTTTCCTTAACGCCCAGAAGAGACCGAAGAAGATGGGCATCTGGAGGACCATTGGGCCAAGACAACCTATAGGGTTGACGCCCTCCGTGCGATATAGCTTCATCGTCTCCTGGGACTGGCGCTGCTTGTCGTCGGGGTACTTGGCCTGAATGGCCTTCATCTTGGGCTGCAGAGCGTTCATTCTCTTCATCTGGCGGCTCTGCTTCATCGTGAGGGGGATCATCGCACCACGGGCGACGATCGTGAAGACGATGATGCTCAGGCCGAAATTGTCGAAGAAGGCAGTATAGAGGAACACCAGACTGTTGATCATCGGCCCGACGAGGCCCTGGTTCCAGATTAGGCTCCACAGTTCGAGGATCAAGGACCTGTCCCCACTCCGCATTTCGTTTTCCAGATACCCGACCCCAGTTCTTCGTTGTTGGTGAAGAGTTCCCAGGCAGGCCGGTCCTCGTCCAGTTGCCAGAACTGGTCGAATTCCTCGATCTCGAGAGACCGGATAGCGTGGTCGCTGGAGAGGAAGAACAGCGTCCGGTCCTCGGCGGTGATAGAGGATCGCAGTTTCACCTTGTCCCCGAGCCTGCATTGGCTGTCTACTTTGCCGTCTACAAGCTTCGCCAGATATACCCCACCGTCCTCCGAGGGGACGGCGATCCTGTCACCGACGATCACCGGCGAGCCGATGATAGGGCCCTCTGTCTCCACCGACCATTCAACTGTGCCGTCGAAGCGGCTCAGCGCGTACAGGTTTCCGTCCAAAGAGGGTGCGTAAACGCGGTTCTCGTCCACCACTGCGCCGCCCCAGAACCACCCGGTTGCCCCTGTGAACTTCCAATTGACGGCACCCGTCGAGGCTTGGATCGAATAGAAGACGCTGTCGAACGCACCGAAGTACACATGACCATCAACGACAGCCAGGCCCGCCGAGATTGCACCTTTTGCTTCGAACGGCTCCGACCACATCGGCGTGCCGTCATCGAGGTTCACTGCGTACACGGAATGGTCCATAGATCCGAAGTAGACCACCCCATCCGCTACGGCGGGGGCCGACCATACCCTGTTGTCGGTCTGAAACGGAGCGGCCCACCGCTTGACGAGGGCTGCACGAGACTCGTTCACAACGATGTCGAAGGCATAGAGGCCTCCGTCAGATGACCCGACCAACACGATATCGCCGACAACGGCGGGGCTCCCGACGATCGGCTCACCCGTTCCGACAACGATCTCTTCGTCGGACTCCCATTCCGGTGCACAGTCGACGGGAAGTACGTAGAGGATTCCGTCGTAGCCGCCAACGAACACTCTGCCGTCGGCAATCACAGGGGTGCCGTAGATCGCGCGCGATTGTTGCGGCTCGCCAACGAGGTCAAACTCGCACTCCGTCTCGCCGGTTTCGAGATTCAGCGCGCGAACGTCGCCTTCCAGCGTTCCAATGTAGAGGCGACCGTCCGACACGACTCCTCCCGACCAGCCTTCTGGCAAGTTCCCCGCCGCACACGCGGCCAGCCCGAGCAGGACGAGCAATTGTGCTGCCGCAAACCATCGAACGTTTCGGCGAAGCGGAATTCCGTTCCGCAGCCGGCTTGCCAACCGAACACGGAAAGGCGCCGGTACATGCCACGCAGCCTTGAGCAAAGACATTCGTTAAAGTTGGACCGTATGTTTAAGGGACGGGGTCATACCCACTTGTACCTAGCGGACGGCAGCGACTCAGCCTTTTTACGCCGAGCCAAGTACCTCTGATCACGCCATGCCTGTGGGTCGCCTCGTAAGTGTATTGAGAACACGTTGGGGAATGGCGGCAGGTTCCCGGAAAATAAGGGGACACGGCTATCTGGTACAGGCGAATGGCGCCAAGTGCCAGTTTCCTCATGGGGTTGCCTTATGCGATACGGAATTGTCGGCCGTCGAAGCTGAGATTCCCGCTTTCGACAGCAAATAGACCAACGAACTCTCGAGGGCCGCAAAGTCGGCGTCGGAGGCTCCTTTACGGGCGATCACGACGACGTCCCAACCATCTCCTATCTGAGTATGCGTCGCGACCTCCCGGAGCCTCCTCTTGATCTTATTCCTACGAACGGCTATCCCGACGCGACGCCCGACGGAGAAACCGAACCTGGTTCCATCCAAGCCATTTGGACGCGTACAGAGAACAAGCAGCCGGTCGGACCAGGTGCGTCGCGCGGCTCTGACTGCCCCGAAGTCGTTCGATGTCCTAAGGCGCTGCTCCTTCCTCATCGGAAGGTGCCAGTCCAGGCCGGCGCGCCTAGACCGTCAGTCGGGCGCGTCCCTTGAACATGCGCCGTTTCAAGACGTTTCGTCCGCCCCGGGTACGCATCCGGGACCGGAAACCGTGTACGCGGCTGCGCCGCCTCTTCTTTGGTTGATACGTTCGTTTTGGCATGGTTTAACCATTCGATTATATGCGCCGCTACGAATGAGTGTCAAACGAGATCGGCGACGGCTGAATAGGAATTTTACAACGGGCGGCTTCGATCGCGTTCACGACTACGCCAACCGCATCGGTCATCCCGGCCCCACCGGGTCGACATCGACTATCCAGTCCGGTGGGACGCCGGCTTTGTCGAGCACCGTTCGCGGCCTGACGCCGCGCAACACCAGCTGCCACCTGTAACGACCTCGCACGCGGGCAGGATACGCAGGCGTTGGCCCCAGAATCTCCACGTCAGAGTAGCCCCACGAGTCGCGCTGCTCTCGCAAGGCGGCGGCCAACCTGGTGGCCTCGCGCTCGCAGATAGCCTGGTTCGTATGGGTGTAGAGCAGCCGTATGAGCCTGCCGTACGGCGGGTTGCCCTGGGCTCGCCTGTTGGCGATCTCTTCGCGATAAAACCTCGAGTAGTCCTGTGTAGCTGCGGCTTTGATGGCGTAGTTTTCGGGCTGGTACGTCTGGATAATCGCCCTGCCTCGAACCTCTCCACGGCCCGAGCGTCCGGCCACCTGGCAGAGGATCTGGAACGCTCGCTCTCCTACGCGGAAGTCCGGTATGGCCAGTCCGATGTCCGCCAGGACCACTCCCACCAGGGTCACCGACGGAAAGTGGAGGCCCTTGGCGATCATCTGCGTGCCTACCAAGATATCGGCGTTTCCGGACCGGAACGTCTCGAGCAGAGTCCCATGCTGTTTCTGGCCCTTGGCCGCATCGCTGTCCCACCGTAGGGTCCTCGCTTTTGGGAACTGCCTGCCGAGCTCGCTGATCACGGACTGGGTCCCGACGCCGTATCGGGCCAGGCGGTACGTGAGGCATTGCGGGCATTGCTGAGGCGGCCGGCGTCGCTCGCCGCAGTAGTGGCAGAGCATCCGCTTGACGTCCTGATGGTAGCTCAGCGGGATGTCGCAGCGCCGACACTTGAGACTAAAGCCGCATCGCCGGCACTGGACCGAGGTCGCCGACCCTCTGCGGTTCAGAAAGAGGATCACCTGAGAATCGGCTTCGAGGCAGTCGCT
>CAUZJF010000099.1:0-7911 GCA_963579975.1 Dehalococcoidia bacterium | reverse complement strand
CGTCTTGATGCCTGCCTGTAGTAGCACCCGCCGCACGGTGGACCGGGACAGAAACAGGCCCTCGCGCTCGACCAACAACTCACTCAGGTGCGTGTGGTTCGCACCATCGTACGGGCCGGCGGCAGGGGCAACTACCCGCTCACGAACAGCTCCGCTGACCGCCTGGGCGGCCGTCACCTCTCTACTCTCCATCCGATTCAAGACCATGACCCGCTGCGGCTCTTCCCTGTTCAACGTGATTGTCTCCATGGTGACATTTCCGCTGAACAGTTAAGGGGTGTCACAATCACTGACCTATCACAATTGCACGAACAGGGCGTTAAGGTATCGGCGCAGAGACACAATATCTCAGAGAGCTACACGCTGGAGAATCCGAGGCGCGAATGGATGAAATTGCTGAGTGCCGGTGACGATTTCGTCTCTGTAACGGTCACGGCGTAAGCCACCAGCGGGAAACGTAATGGCAGAGAAAAAAGACGATGAGTCCGACTGGACGCCGTGAGATTCAACAAGTAGCCAGGGATCTCACCCAGAACGGTTACTCCGTCCAAGCTGAGTTGCGTGGACGCACATCGCCAACGGCGATCAGGCCAACGAACATAAGGCCTGACATCGGAACGGCCAGTCCGTTATAGTTGAAGTCAAGACTCCGCAAGGACTGGGCTCGTGCACGCGCCCAGTTAGAAGCGCTCACCGACTACGCTGCTTTACACCCCAACACTTCATTCCGCTTGGTAGTCACCAAGCCTCGTAAGAAGCATTCCAAAGCGGCCTAGCCTTAGGCTCGAGTTCTACACACCGAGCAGGCCCGCGCCGGCTACCGGCCGGCAGAGGTAGACGCCATTGGCATCTTGACCTTGCTGGTCGAGGGTTTCACGAAGCCTTTCCACCAGTATCTCGGTGGAGTCGCTTTTAACCAAGGCCATCATGCAGCCGCCGAGGCCGGCCCCGGCGAGTTGCGCCCCTATAACGCCTTCGGCACCGTCGGCGACGTCCACGAGCCGGTCGACGGCTTCCGTGCTGCAGGCGTACCGTCCCGGCTGGAACGTCAGGTCCGCGTCGTTGGCCGCCAGTTTGGCGAGCGTGGCCGCGTCGGTCCGGACCAAATGGCGCCTGGGCGACCCGTTGGTCGTCCAGCGCTTCCGGCGGTCTCCGTCGTGACTGGCCCGCATCAAACGCCCGACGAGATCTAGGTTGCCGTGTGCGATCGCGTCGGCGAAGCGGTCGCTGCGCATGCACTCGGCGATGCCGTACAAAGTCACGCCCCTCAAGTCGTAGCACCCGAGGTTGGCGTGTGCCGCGAATATGCGCTCGACCGTGGCCTGGTCTTCGCCGGCCAGCATGCGTCTCACGGCTCGCCTGGACGGCCGCTCTGGAAGTCGCGAGAGGGCTGAGAAAATCTCTCCAGCCGCTACGCCGAGGCGATCAGGAACGAAATCGCGTAGATGCTCCGCAGCTCGGGCCGCGGGCCAGGAGCGCCTGAGGAGGATCTCAGCGACGTTATAACACGCCACCCGCTGGTTGAACACCTGGCCTGCACCGGCGCTCTTGACGGCCTTCTCACCGCTGTCCGCGATGACGACGTCGACGTCGGGCGGCAGAGGCACCTGGCGTTCGACGCGAAACGGTAAAAACCCGACGCGAGATATGTGGCCCAGCCGCCCTGTGTGGATCGCGGCGTGGTCGGCGCTTCCCCCGCGTGAGCCGACGAACCATTCCCCTTCCCCACAGAGATCGACGAAGTCTCGCGGGGCCACGTCGAGACCGTTGAGGGCCACGGCAGCTTCAGCGAAGGCGACCACGAGTGCCGAGCTTGAGGACAGCCCGGCTCCCATCGGTATGTTGCCGGAAACGACGCAGTCCATTCCTTTCAGGCGCAGACGGCCGTTCTCGTGTTGCAGGCGGAGCAGCGGCGCTCGCGCGTAGTGGCTCCAGTCGGCTGGAGCGGCGTCAAGGGCCTCGCGTACAGGGCCCGAGTCTATGAACTCGGCCCAGCTACTCCAGTGGGCCTGGTCCAATATCTCGCTGATACGAAACCGTCGACGTGGGAATCGCGCTTCGTCGACGTTCCGGAGGGTTATCGTGTCATCGTCCCGTGGGGAGGCCGCCAGCAGCACCTCGCGGCTGATGGCCATAACGTTGACGTAGCCACCTCGATGATCGACGTGACGGCCCATCAGATTGGCACGGCCAGGGGCCCTGCACAAGATCACCCGACGTTCGGGTCCGAGCTCCTCTGCGGCCGATTCGAGCAGGCGGACCGCCGCACGGCGCCGCTCTTCGATCAGGTCGGCGTCGGGACCATAGTGCCGCCGCAGCTCGTCACGCACCCCCGCCGTTGCTCTACCCAGCACACGTTGCCACGTTTCGACCGGTTTGAGGAGGAGCGGTGTCAGGCTCGCGTTGGCCGCGGCCTCGACTCGGGATCCTTTAGTAGCGATCGGCGATCACCTCCTCGATGGCACCCAACTCTTCGGGGGTATTGAAGGCCATCACGGCGTGTGGGTCTTTCACCAATAACTCACCGACGCGGCCGTGCTGGGCCAGGTACTCGACGGTATCGGTCAGGTACATCTCCAACTGGGCGTTGTCGCTTCCAATTTGGGCCAGCGCCCCGCGCAGAGATTCTAGCCGAAAGGCGTAGAGCGAGACGTTGACGCTGTCAGCGCCAGCCTCCAGATCCTTCGGGTCGTGTGCCTTTCCACCAACATTAAGGCTCCGACTCTCGCGTTCCGCGAGTTGGATATCGGCCACTTCCACCACGCCGACGACCTCTCCCGCATCGTTCCGGACGACCCTCCCGCTGGACCGGTTCTGATTCTTGGGCGCCGACGCTATTACCGCCTCGTAGCTGCCGGCGTCAAACGTGCGCTGAAGCTCACGGATGACGCCAGGCTCGACAATAGAGTCTCCCATGGCCACGATCACCGGGCCGCGATGACCCTGAGCCACCAGCACATCGACGCCGACCAGCGTCGCATGACCGGTCCCGCGCTGCTCAGCCTGGTAGGCGAAGGCCACGTCCGGGTGCGCGGGGCTGACGGTAGACATCACCTGCTCGGCCAGTTCGCCGACGACTACCAGGAAACGCTTGATCCCAGCTTGCTTGTACGCATCAATGGCGCGGAAGATGGCCGGAGTACCGCCGACGGGGAAGCAGGCCTTGTGGGTGCCCGAAGAGGCCATGCGCTTCCCCTGGCCCCCAGCGAGAATAACGCAAACGGCGTCGGAGGAGTCCGCCCGTTGGTCATTAACGTCAGTGTACATGCCGGTTAGAGGCGCGTGTCCGTTATTACCTTCAGCAACTGGCCCTTGCGGGAAGTGTCAGCGGTCAGGAAGTCGTAGAGCCGGCCTTCTACACCCTCCTTGTCCCGTACCTTTTGGTCAGGATACATCCCAGTCCTGTTTCGGATGAATCCTCGCAGCCCGCCGGTTGGCTCGAAGACCTGTTTCGCGGCCAGTAACTCTTCGAGGAGGACCCGTCTGTGGGGATAGGCATGGGACCGGCCTGCAAGCTTGTGCCCGATCTCAGTCTGTTCGTGAAAAGCCGTCAGGTCGGCCAACTCTCGGCTCTTCCTGAAATAGCTCTCGGAAACGTAGATGTTGCCCTCTTCATCGTACAGAGCCGGGTCCATTCGGTCCGGCCAACCCGAGCACGATCGTGTACTTGACCTCGACTCCGGCAACTGGGACTTCCGTTCTCGCACCACATTGGCCTTGACCTTATCCAAGATCGGTACAAGGCTGCCATGAGGAAGTTTGATTCGCTTCGTTGAAGGAGGCATCTGTTGTAGGAAGACTCAGCTAGATTTCACCGACTCAGTTCCGACGATCAGGTCTCTCGAAAGCGGTATGGTATACTCTGGCCGGCCTCCGATGATCGGGGGCTATTTCTTTTTTATCGGGGTGCCCAAAAGAAGGTGCGTGATGGCGAAGGAGTTCAGCCGGTGGAACGCGCTGGTGGGCCAGCCGAAGGATACAGCAATAGCAGAAAAGATGCAGGAAGAGCTATCAACGAAGGAAGCTGCTTTGCTCGACATGCGTTTCGGTCTGGCCGACAACCGCCCGACGACGTTGGACGAGACGGGTACGGCCTTCGGCATCATGGCCGACGACGTCCGTGGTATCGAGGCGCTGGCGCTGAGGAAGCTCCGGCACGGATTTTCTGTTCACCAGTCGAACTAAAGGGCGTCCTTGAGCCAGCAGGACCGTGCGCTGTTGCGTCGCGTTCACGCATGTGAGCGCTTGACACGCGACATCTGTGTGATATAACGAGGCCGCAGGTCAATCCCTTGCCCACGACGGATTTCGTAGCCCCACAATACCCGATTGGAGAGGATAATGTCAGACTCCGAGCTGTCGCTGATCGCTCACCTGATGAGACGCGCTGGGATGGGCGCGAACCGCCAGGAATTGGAGGTCCTGGCGGCAAAGGGGTATGACGCGGTGGTCGATGACCTGCTGCACCCGGAGCGCTTCTCCGAGGGCGGTCTGGACATCATCCATCCGTACGTTAACGGGACTCTGCCGCCGGAGCCCAACCCTGACGACGACGATGACATCCTGCTTCGGTACTACGGTGGCATCGGGTCGCCGAGCGGCTCGTCCCAGGGCAAGTGGATGTACCGCATGGTCAACTCGCGGCGCCCGTTGAAGGAGAAGGTGTCGCTGTTCTGGCACCAAGTGTTCGCGTGCGCGGCGTCCAAGTCGGCCCACCCGAGGACCAACCGGCGGCAGATCGAGATGTTCCGACGGGTCGGATTGTCGGACGTGCGTCACATACTGACGGAGCTCTCGAAAGATCCGGCCATGATTTTCTGGCTGGACAACAACGAGAACCACCGCGAGGAGCCCAACGAGAACTACGGTCGCGAACTGCTGGAACTATTCTCGATGGGTGTTGGGAACTACACCGAGGAGGACGTGAAGGCGGTCACAATGGCCTTCACGGGATGGAGCTTCAGACAGCCGGTGCATGGCTCGGTGCCCTTCGGAAAATGGGCGACCAACTTTGAATACTTCGAGGACGACCACGACGAGGCCACAAAAACGTTCCTCGGCGAGACGGGACACTTCAACGGCGAGGACATCATCGAGATCATCGCGAATCAGCCGGCAACAGCTCGGTTCATCTCGAGGCACATGTACAACTTCTTCGTGGCAGACGAGCCGCCGGTCTCGTCCTGGAACGAGGTGGCGCCGCAGGACCCGGAGGCTATCGGTATCCTCGTCGGCGCGTACTTCGAGTCGAAAGGCGAGATACGCCACATGCTCCGCGCCCTGTTCAACTCAAACTTCTTCAAGGAAGCAAAATTCAAAAAGGTGAAGAGCCCAGCTGAGATGGTCGGGGGATTGCTGAAGCTCGTAGGGACCTACAGGTTCCCCACACCCGGAATCAACCACTACGCCGATGCGGCCGGGCTGATGGGGCAGTCGCTGATGATGCCCCTGACCGTGGAGGGCTGGCTGACCGGGCAGGCATGGATCGACGGTGGCACTTTGAACGAGCGTGTCAACTTCGCAGTCAACGAGGTGGCCGACCCGGACAAGCCTGGAATCCGCGACATTTTCCAGCGGGTCGCCTCCAACGGAGGGTCACTATCCCCCGACGAGTTCGTGGACAAGAGTCTGGACCTGGTGGGCCCGCTCGAAGTCGGCGACGAGACGCGCCAGGAGCTGCTCGAATACGCGACGTCGGAAGGCGATCTCACGTTCGGCAAAGACGAGGACAAAGAGCGGAGCGAGGGTCGGGTCGTCAAGATGGTCCAGCTCATCGTGTCGTCTCGGGAGTTCCAGTTCGGATAGCAGCAGCAGGGATTAGGGGTTAGGGATTAGGGGCTGGGGCCCAACCCTTAAACGCCAGACCCTAATCCCTAACCCCCTTCTGAGGTGAATCATGGGCCGACCTTACGCGATGTTAAGAGCCGGGTTTCCGTATCTGAGAACTATTGGCGTCAAAGGGATGGTCGACGACCCCGTCGACATGGCCTTCGGAAGTGAGGACCGGCTCTACGTGCTGGGGGCCATTATCAAAGTTCTGACCCTCGATCACGAGGTCCTTGGAACGATCGGGACCCGCGTCACGGACGCCAAGGTAGGACGCGAAGGCCTGCACTTCCCCATACAAGACGGCGGCCTGTTCCAGCCGTGCCAGGTTGTTACCGACAGCGAAGGGAACCTGTACGTCTCCGATGAGGCCGTCCATCGGATCACCGCCTTCGCCGACGACGGTGCCGTCCTAGGCGTCTGGGGCGAGCACGGCAGCGAGGACGGCCAGTTGAACAAGCCCTCGGGACTGGCCTGCGACACTGCCGACAATATTTTCGTTGTCGACACCCTTAACCACCGGGTACAGAAGTTCACGAAGGACGGGCGGTTCCTGACGAACTGGGGTCGGTACGGCACAGGTGAAGGCGAGTTTCGGATGCCTTGGGGCATCGCCCTCGACGCTGACGGCAACGTCTATGTAGCTGACTGGCGCAACGACCGCGTGCAGAAGTTCACGGCCGACGGCGATTTCATCTTCCAGTTCGGTAAGACCGGCCGGGGTGACGGGGAGTTCCTGCGCCCGGCGGGCCTGGCCGTGGACAGCGACTACGACATCTATGTCGTGGACTGGGGCAACAACCGCGTCCAACTCTTCAACCCGGACGGGCGATACGTCGAGAAGTTCCTGGGTGACGCGACTATGTCCGAGCCCGCAATCGCGGCCTTGCGGACTCGCCTGAGGACGGCCCGTATCCGCGACAGTGCCCCACTAGAGTACGAGAGGCGATTCAGAGGGCCCAAGTCGGTGCGCGTGGACGACGAAAATCGCATGTTCGTACCAGACTACGAGTCGTACCGCATCCAGGTCTACCAGAAGCACGCTATGCAGCTCGAGCCGCATCAGCTCGGCCCACCGCTGAAAGCGCCGACCCTCTCGTCGAACTGAAGACCCGTAATCCGGTCCACGGTGTTCACAACGTGCCGGCAAGGTTCGCGAAGGCGCGAAGAGAGTCGGGATTCGCGATCGCGCCTTCGCTGGCGACCTCGGTAACCGGAGAGCCAGCAAGAATGTGCTTCACAGGAACCTCGATCTTCTTCCCGTTCAGTGTTCGGGGCACCTCTGAGATCGCGTGAATATCGTCGGGGACATGCCTCGGAGAAAGTTCGGTCCTGAGCTTAGCGCTTATCGCCGACATCAGCCGATCATCGAGAGAGACCCCGTCCTTTAGCACGACGAAAAGCAAAAGGCGGCCCTCTTGGCCGGCGTGGCCTGTGTCGATTACGAGGCTTTCGAGGATTTCGTCCATCTCCTCCACCACGCTGTAAAACTCGCTGGTGCCCATCCTCACCCCGCTGCGGTTCAGTGTGGAGTCGGAACGGCCATAGATGGCGCAGCTCTCTTCCCTGGTTATTTTGATCCAGTCGCCGTGGCGCCAGACGCCCGGGTACATGTCGAAATAGCTCTCGCGGTAGCGCTTGCCGCCGGGATCGTTCCAGAGACGGAGAGGCATGGAGGGCATCGGTTCGCTGATAACCAGCTCGCCGACCTCATCGACAAGGGGACGGCCTTCGCTGTCGTAAGCCTCGACGAGGGCCCCCAACGTGCGGCACTGGATCTGGCCAGCGTAGACGGGAAGCAGTGGGCTCGGGCCAACGAAGCCGGTGCACATGTCGGTGCCGCCGCTATAGGATCCAAGGTGGACATTGGAGTTGACTTTGTCATAGACCCACCGGAATCCCTCCGGAGGCAGCGGCGCCCCGGTGCAACCGATTCCTCGGACGGCGTCGAGGGCGAACTGGATGCCCGGCTCTATTCCAGCTTTCATGCAGGCCTGGATATAGGGAGCGCTCGCGCCAAAATAGCTGATACCGGCGTCTTGAGCCAGACGCCAGAGGGTGCCAAGATCGGGATGCGCTGGGTCG
>CAUZJF010000098.1:0-7988 GCA_963579975.1 Dehalococcoidia bacterium | reverse complement strand
GCTCCCGCGCCAGGAGACTCATCAGTCGCGAGCACTCCAGGACTACGGCTGTGCCGGACGCGTCGTCGTTGCCGCCCGGCGAGCCGGGTACCGTGTCGTGGTGGGCGCCGAGCAGAATCCACTCATCCGGCGACGACTGGCCTGGCAGGTCGGCCAGGGTGCTGTAACCGGTGGTCGTGAACGAGCGGCTCCGTATTTTCAGTGAGAGAATTGTGCCGCCATCGGCGACAGAACGCAGCAGTACGCCGTGCTCCCGAGTGGTGAACACGGCCGGCAAAGGGTGCGAGAGGACCGTGCCAGCCTCGTCGCTCCAGCGCTTGTCGGTGGCGTGCCGGTACCCCAGCCGCCCACCGCCCTTCTGCTCGACGATCAAAGCCGCGACGGCACCGGCGGCTGCGAGCGCGCGAAGACGCTCGGGCAACGGCTTGGGGACGCTGAAAGGCTCGTAGCCCAGGTTCATGATTGCGATGGCGCCCTGAAGGCCCACGCCCGCCGCGTCGATCTCGTGTTTCATGCCGAAGCCAACGTCGACCAGTCGGCTCGACGTGTCTACAGGCGGGCAGTTCAGCAGCGGCTTCACGTCGATCGGCTGACCGTCCTCGACTATCGACGCCTCGTCAGGGCCGTGCTCCCAAGTGTCGAGCTCGAACTCCTCCGTACGCGGGTCCGTTAGGCCGTTGGCCGCCATCTGCTCCGTTACGTACTCGACGGCCTTCTTCTCTTCCGGCGACGACGACCAGCGCGGCCCGATCTCCCGGCAAAGCTTGGCTATGTGGGCGTCGATCCGCGATCCCACCCACGCCTCACCGACGAGCCAGCGGTCTACCGTCTGCCAGTCGATTTCCATGCCTCAGTCCTTCCTGGTCGCGATCATCATATATTGTTTCTCCCCGATAGCCTCGGGGGCTCCGCATTCGAGACCCGCCGCGCCGAAGATCTCCGCGACATCCGCGTACGCACTCCGCTGGCGATTGTCTGATGACTCCTTGGGCGTCCATTCGACCACGACGGCGCGTCCGCCCGGACGCATCAGGCGGGCCATGTCTCGGGCCAACGCGAGGCGCCCGGTGTGGTCTTCGCGGTAGTGCAGCACCAGCGCGCAGATCGCGAAGTCGGCGATGACGTCGGGCAACGGGGTGCGTTCACCCTCGGTTAGAACGACGGTCACGTCCGTCAGGCCGGCCTCCGTCGCTCGCTTCCCCGCCAGGTCGACCATCTTCGGCTCGATGTCGATGGCGTAGACCCTGCCCGCTGGCCCGACGATCTCCGCGGCGGGCAGAGTGAGGTAGCCGGGGCCGCATCCGAAATCGACGACGGTGTCCCCTTCAAGGAGCCCGGCATCCGACAGGAACTGGCTCGGCTCGACGCCATCCAGACGCTCTCCGGCGTCGAGCCGAGCCGCAACCCTCTCATCATCGTAGCAAGGGCTCATCGCTTCTGCTGGGACCGCATTATCGCATCGAAATGCGGTTCATGGGACTGCTGGGCGGCCAGCTCGGGTTCGACGAGTCCGAAGGCAAAGCGGCCGATCTCGTGACCGAGAGCTTCACGTGGGAGATATTCGAGATCGGCCTGGAGGCCTGGAGGCCGGGAGGCTCGACATCGCCTTGGCTGGCGACGGCGCAACCACCTACGTGGCCTTGCTTGAGAGCTTCGTCGACCGCGACCGCTACTACAACCAGGTCTTCATCCCCGCCCTCGAAGCGTTCAAGCTGGCTGAGTAGGGTTCACGGCGGAGTACACGCGAAGGAACCAGTTGTTTCCGTGTGCTCCGTGCTCCCTGGGGCGCCATTCTGGTATACAGTACCCCGACACCGAGGAGGGCGCATTGGCGATATTCCTTACCGAGGGCGACGTAGGCCAGCTGTTGACGATGGACATCGCGCTCGAGGCAGTCGAAGAGGCGTTCAAACATCAGGCCGCAGGCACCGCGGACAACAGCCCGCGCTCCCGGCTCCGAATCGAAGGCGGCTTCTTCAACCTCATGGCCGCCGCCGCGCCCGGCCTGGGCGTGATGGGGCAGAAAGCCTACGCCGCCGTTAGGGGCGGGCTTCGCCACTTCTACGTCCATCTCTACGGCTCCGACGACGGCGCGTTGCTGGCCGTCTTCGAGGCCTCGGGCATGGGCCAGGTCCGCACTGGTGCAGCCAGCGGCGTCGCGACCAAGTACATGGCGCGCCCCGACGCCCAGACGGTAGGCGTCATCGGCTCCGGGTACCAGGCCCAAACTCAGCTGGAGGCGGTCTGTCGCGTACGCGACGTCGTCAGCGCCAGGGTCTTCAGCCGAAAGCCCGAGCGACGGCAGAGGTTCGCCGAAGAGATGAGCGCGAAGCTGGATATAGACGTGTCCGTCGCCGGTAGCGCCGAAGAGTGCGTCAGGGACGCGGACATCGTGATCACCATTACGACGTCGGCGGCGCCCGTCCTCGAGGGCAGGCGGCTGAGCCCCGGGACGCATGTCAACGCCGCGGGGGCCAACCACTGGATGCGCCGCGAGATCGACGACGAGACGGTGAGCCGCGCCGGAACGATCGTGGCCGACGACGTCGAGCAGGCGAAGACCGAGTGCGGCGACCTGATGCAGCCCATCGAGCGAGGTCTGCTCCGATGGGAGGACGTGCGCAACCTATACGAGGTGGTTTCAGGAGCGGTGCCGGGGCGAACGGACGCAAAACAGATAACGCTGTTCGCCTCTCAGGGCATGGCACTGGAAGACATCGCGGTTGGCGCGAGGCTCTACAAGCTAGCCAAGGAGCGGGGAGTCGGGACCGAGTTGCCGCTATAGCTCGGTGGCGGTTTACAGGGGCTGACGGCCGGCGAACCCCGCGTCGATCTCGTGCCAGAACGCGATCTCGGTCTCGCCTTCTATCCAGCACAGATAGACCTCGCGGTCGTCACGCAACGACGAAAAGTCGACCAGCCCCCGCGCCACGCCTTTCACGACGATTCCGCGAACGGTGATCGACTCCACTCGCTCGGCCAGAAGCCCTGACGCCTCTTGCATCTCGCCTTTGACGGCCGCCATTCGCTCAGTCGCCTTGACGCCGCCGTTAGAGCGCATGCGCCCCTCCAGGTCTTCGATCTCGCGACCGAGCGTGGCAAGCCGCTCCCGCACCGGCTCGACCTCGCGGAAGATCTCCGTCAGCCAGGGGACCAACTCCTGCGCCTGCTCCAACGTGAAGTAGCGGCTCATGTCAAAGACCTCTTGCCTGTGCGCGGTGAACGTCTAGAATTGTATACTGAAGTGGAAATATAATGACAGCAGCCCTTTAAGTCAGTCCCGAGAGGCTGGCAAGGCGCGAAGTAGGATGGCCTCACTGGCGAGTGAGGTCTGCGGTTCAGCCCGCCTTTTCGACCTCTTGCCGGCCCAGGCGAGAGGTCTAGTTTTGTCCGGAAAGGTCCAGTCGGACATCGACTACGCGAACAGCGAGCGCACTATTCTCGGCCCCGAAGAGATCAGGCGCTCGCTGACCCGCATCGCTCACGAGATACTCGAGCGCAACGGGGGCGCCGACGACCTCGTCCTCATCGGAATCCACACCCGTGGAGTCCCTCTTGCCGCCAGGCTCGCCGACCTGATAGAGCAGTTTGAGGGAAAGAAGCCGCCGGTGGGCGGGCTCGACATTTCACTCTACCGCGACGATCTCCTGGCCCGCGCAAGCCCCGTGATGCGCTCCACCGACCTACCAGCCTCGATCGAAGCCAGCCTGGTCGTCCTCGTCGACGATGTCCTCTTCACCGGGCGCACCATTCGCGCGGCCATGGACGCCCTTACGGACTTCGGAAGGCCGAGGCAAATCCACCTTGCTGTCCTCGTCGACAGGGGCCACCGCGAGCTTCCGATCAAGGCCGACTACGTAGGTAAAAACATTCCGACCTCCTTAACCGAACGGGTATGCGTTAGACTGGCGGAGATTGATCGCAGTGACGAAGTCGTGCGCAAGCCAGTGAACACAGTCAGAGGTGGAACATGGAATTAGACCGGACGATTGAGATGCTGGCGTTCAATCTGAAGATGCTCGGCAAAACGAGTCGAAAGCGCATCCTAGTCAGCGCCGGCAAACCAAGCGACAAGCAACGAATGCTCCCAGCGCTACAGAAGCTGGCGGGTATGGGGATAGAGATCTATGCGACGGAAGGGACAAGCGCGTTGCTCGAGGATAACGGCGTTCTGAACAGGCGTATCTATAAGGTCTCGGAGCGGAGAGAGCCGAATATCGGGTCGTTTCTTGCCCAAGACCGGCTCGACCTAGTCATAAATGTGTTGGTAGGTAACCACAACTACGATGAGGCCTCCGATAGCAATCTCATAAGGTCGTTGGCGATAGAGAACGGCATCCCATTAATCACTAGCGTCGAAGTGGCCATGGAGACCATCGACAATCTTGAGGCGCGTCAGGCGAGACAAGTGACGCACCGTGTGCAGCCAGAAGATGTCCAACCTTGGGATCTGCACCGCGAGTTCTTGAAGCGCGTTGAAGCATTGGGCGGGTATGCCTCCCACCACGCTCACTTCGACAAAGCATACCTCATAAGCGTTGACAATCTCCGCCTTGGACAGGTCGACATGCAGAAGAAGTGGCATCTGTATGACTATCTCAAGGAAAACTACACCCTTGAGGATCTCGTCGACCGCATGTCGCGTGCCGTGGATATGATGATCAGCCAAGGGGTGACATATTGTAGAACTCTCGTCGACGCCGACAACATCGTGAAACTGCTACCGATCAATGCGGCTTTAGCAGTGAAGTCACTATACGCTGGGCGCATTCACCTGGAGATTGGGGTCCAGCCTCTCCGGGGAGTGCTCGAGCCAGAGTCCCGTAAATACTTCACCGACGCATGCCCCATGGCCGACTATATTGGGGGCCTACCCTCACGCGATCGCCCGACGCCGGAACGGCATCTGGACTATCTGTTCCAACTTGCACGGGAGCTCAATAAGCCAATTGACGTCCACGTCGACCAAGAAAACAACCCCGACGAATCCGAAACTGAGTTGCTCGCGTTGAAGACGATGGAGTACGGCCTTGGTGGGCGCGTCAACGCCATCCACGCAATCTCGTTAGCCGCCAAGCCGGAGCGAGAACGTCAGAGAATCATCGAGGTTGTGAAAGACGCTGGACTGGGCATCGTCGTCTGTCCGTCCGCTGCTCTTAGCATGAAGCAGCTGACAAAGACCGCCCCGCTCCACAATTCGATAGCTCCGGTACCAGAATTGCTCGAGGCGGGCGTAGCCGTCTACCTCGGGGTAGACAACATCAACGACCTGTTCATGCCTTTCACAGATGGGGATATGTGGTTTGAGGCTCGTATGCTGATGGAAGCCTGCCGCTTCTATGACATAGATGCCGTTGCAAGGCTCGCATGCCGTCGCCCTGCCTGCGGGCTTGCGCCGGCGAAGGGCACTGTTGCAACCGGGGGCGCGGCGGTTCCTAGTTCAACGAAACCGGATGCCGCCCCGGTGAGTCTGAGCCAGGGGGTCATGTAGCTGCGATGGTTGAGAACCTCAGCGAGAGCAACGACTACCAACAACTCATTATACCGACCATCAACGAAGCCCAGAAGGGTGATGAATTGATATTTATGAGTCCCTCAACCTTTTTCAGGTTCTACACATTCGGCGCAAAAACATATGAAGCCGTCTGTCAAGCGCTCAGAGACTCCAGAGTCGCTCGAGGAGTGAAATGCAGAGTCCTCATTGACGTAAGGGGTATCCTAACGGCACTGGCTGGCGCGACGCTCAAAGGACGCGTGGTTGCGACCATCGTAGCCGAGGTCGTGTACGACGGGCGGGCCTCCGCAGCCCATGGCTGACAGGGCACACCTGGTCCTCGAAGACGGAATGGTGTACGAAGGCCGCGCCTTCGGCGCCGGCGCCACCGCTTTTGGCGAGGTCGTCTTCAACACCTCGATGACCGGCTACCAGGAGATGCTGACGGACCCCTCCTACGCCGGACAGATCGTCATGCCCACGTATCCCCTGATCGGGAACTACGGCATCAACGAGCGCGACTCCGAGTCCCGCGAAGTCCAAGTCTCGGGCTTCGTCGTCCGGGAGCACAACACAAATCCCAGCCATTCCCTCAGCACGTCTACTCTTCACGACTTCCTGGTCGCTCAGGGCGTACCAGGACTCAGCGGCATCGACACACGAGCCGTGACAAGACGCCTGCGCAACCGCGGCGTGATGATGGGAGCCATCACGGTTGGGGAGTCTCCGGAGAGCGCGCTGGCCCGTCTTCGGGAGCTTCCGCCCTACGACGAGGTCGACTACGTAGCCAAGGTATCGACGAAGGAACCGTACGATTGGACCGAAGACGGCGCAGCGGCAGGAAGACGCTATCGGGTGCTGGTCGACGACTACGGCGTGAAGTACAACATCATGAGGATCCTGCGCTCCAAAGGCTGCGAGGTCACGGCGATTCCCGCCAAGGCATCCGCCGGCTACATCATGAGCCGCAGGCCGGACGGCGTAGTCCTGTCCCCCGGACCGGGAGACCCCGAGCTGCTCGACTACGCCGTCGACACGGCCAAAAGTCTCGCCGGCAGAGTCCCGATTCTTGGGATCTGCCTGGGCAACCAGGTCATTGCGCGGGCCTTTGGCGGCCGCACGTTCAAGCTGAAGTTCGGACACCGCGGCGGCAATCACCCGGTCCGCGACCTCGACACCGGGCGCGTCCACATCACGGCCCAGAACCACGGGTACGCCGTCGACCCCGACAGCCTGCCGCCCGAGGTGAGGGTGAGCCACGTAAACCTGAACGACGCCACCGTCGAGGGATTGCGGCACAAATCTCTGCCAATCATGAGCATCCAGTACCACTCCGAAGCCTCGCCGGGCCCCCTCGACAACACCTACGTCTTCGACAAGTTCCTCGAGATGTTGTCGTGACGGCCGGGCTTGACCGCATCAAGGTCATCTCCTTCGACGTGGACGGCACCCTCTGGGATTTCGATTCGGTCATGCGCCGGTCGCTCGGCGAGGCGTTGCGCGCGTTGCAGCGTGTCGACCCAGCCGCTGCTGCCGGCCTCGACGTCGATAAGATGATCGCCATCCGCGAGCGCGTACACCACCGGCTGGCCGCCGACGGCGTCGAACTGGTCACTATCCGGCTCGAGGCGTTCAAGGAGACGGTGAGGGCCGCGGGCAGGCCCGACGACGATCTGGCTTCCCGGCTCAACGAGGTGTACTTCCAGCAGCGATACGCCCAGGAGCACTTATACGACGACGTGGTCCCGACGCTGGAGGCCCTGGAGGGCCGGTACACGCTCGGCGTGCTATCAAACGGCAACAGCTACCCTTCTCGCTTCGGTCTCAACGACAGGTTCGCCTTCGCGGTCTATTCCCAGGACCACGGCGGCATCGAAAAGCCCGCTCCGCGTCTGTTCAAGATCGCAGTCGCCGAAGCCGGCTGCGAGCCCGACGAGTTCCTTCACATAGGCGACCATCTGGAGTACGACGTGCACGGAGCGCAGAATGCCGGCGTGCGAAGCGTCTGGCTCAACCGCGACGGCCGCCTTCTCGGCGACGATGACGCTAGGCCGGACTTGCAGGTCTCTTCGCTCTCAGATCTCCCCGCCGCCCTCCTCAGCCTGAGGAATCGCGAATGACCAGACCCTCCAAAGTCCTGGTCATCGGTAGTGGGCCCATCGTTATCGGGCAGGCGGCCGAGTTTGACTACGCCGGCACCCAGGCGTGTAAAGCCCTCCGTGAAGAGGGCGTTACTACAGTGCTGGTCAACTCCAACCCCGCGACGATCATGACCGACGAGGACATCGCCGACGTCGTTTACATCGAGCCCCTCACTGTCGAGGTGATTACCCGGATAATCGAGGCCGAGCGGCCCGACGGACTTCTCGCGACCCTGGGCGGCCAGACCGGGCTGAACCTCGCCGTGGACCTGGCCGAGGCAGGCGTACTCGAGCGTTACGACGTCCGGCTTCTGGGGACGCCCCTGGATGCGATAACCGCCGCCGAGGACCGC
>CAUZJF010000097.1:0-7994 GCA_963579975.1 Dehalococcoidia bacterium | reverse complement strand
CCCGAATCGAGGCCCGCGAGGCCCTGGCCGGCTTGATGGACCTGATCGACGGAAAGAGTCCTGATTTCACGGAGGTCCAGTTTGAGCAAAGCGTCGCCGAAACGCTGGCCTCCTCTAGCCTTGAGAATAGGCGAAACTCGGTCCGCAAGATCAAGGACTTCGTCGACTTCGAACCGCGCCTTAGAGTCATGTCGGAGAAGCCGGAGTTCCTGAAGATAGTGGCCCGGCTGCTCGGCTCCGAAACGGAGCTCTTCGCCAACCAGGCCCTGATCAAGCCGCCCCGAATCGGGCGCGAGAAGCCGTGGCATCAGGACCATGCCTTCTTCAACGTTCCGATGGGTACGCCCATTGTAGGGTGCTGGATTGCCCTGGACCGCGCGACTTTCGAGAACGGCTGCATGCACGTGAAGCCGGGTACCCATGTCGAGGGCCCCAAGGTCCACTTCAAGCAACGCGATTGGCAGATATGCGACGCCCATCTTAATCTCGACCGGGATGTAGCCGTTCCGCTGGAGCCCGGGGGCCTCTTGTTCTTTGACGGTCTCATGCACCATGGGACTCCCGCCAACCGGACATCGAGACGTAGGCGAGCCGCACAGTTTCACTATGTTCCCGAAGGCACCCCTCGCATAGAAGACGAAGAGCGCATGGCGGTGTTCGGCAGCGAGGGCAAGAACGTTACCTGCTGAGAATCCTGTCGAGGCCGTGGTTCGAAAACTGTAAGCTGTATCTCATCCGGGGGTGAAGAACGTGCCAGATACCGACCTTGCCCTGGTCGCACATCTGATGCGCCGCGCCGGCTTTGGTGTGGGGCGGGCAGAGCTCGAGGGACTCGCGGAGAAGGGCTACGAGGCGCTGGTAGAGGACCTTCTCCATCCTGAGGAGTTTCCGGACGCCGAGCCCGACGTCCTTTACAGATGGTCAACCGTCAACGGCCGGGACAGGTTCCCGGGCAACTGGCTCTACCGGATGACGAACACCGGACGGCCCCTCACCGAAAAAATGGCGCTTTTTTGGCATCACGTGTTTCCGACGGGCTCGGGCAAGTCCGCTGAGTACGTCGGGGACCAGATCGAGATGTTCCGGCGCGTTGCCCTCTCGGACACGCGCACGATCCTGACTGAGCTCTCCGAGGACCCAGCGATGATTATGTGGTTGGATAACCAGGAGAACCACAAAGAAGAGCCTAACGAGAACTACGGCCGCGAGCTTTTGGAGCTCTTTTCGATGGGAGTTGGCAATTATACGGAGGAAGACGTCAAGGCGGCGACCCGTTCCTTTACCGGTTGGAGCTTCCTCGATCCTGTCCTAGGCAGCGGCGTGCGTGAGGGAAATTTCCCCAGCAGGTTCCTGTTCTTCGAAGACAACCACGATGAAACGCCCAAGAGCTTCCTCGGCGAGACGGGGCGCTTCAACGGCGAGGACATCGTCGACATAATAGTCAGACAGCCGGCTTGCGCCCGCTTCATATCCCGGCACCTCTACACTTTCTTCGTCGCCGACGAGCCGCAGGTCGCGTCCTGGAACGAAACTCCACCGCGGGACCCAGGGGCCATCCACACTCTGGTGAAAGCCTACTTCGAGTCGGACGGCGACATCCGTTCTGTCCTGCGGGTGCTCTTCAACTCCGATTTCTTCAAACAGGCGCAGTATGCTCGGGTGAAGAGCCCGGCCGAGCACGTGGCTGGGGTCCTTAAACTGATGGGTACCTATACGCTGCCGGACCTGCGGCGAGGAGGGCCGGAGTCGAGCATGGGCCTCATGGGCCAGTCACTGCAAAACCCGCTGACGGTAGAGGGTTGGCACACGGGCCGGGACTGGATCGACGGAGGCACGCTGAACGAACGCGTGAACTACGCTGTAGAACAGGTAAACGACCCGGATACGCCGGGCTTCAAGGACATCGTTGATCGGCTCGCATCCAGGTCGCCGCTCGCGCCCGAGGAGTTCGTAGAGAGCACCCTCGAGCTGGCCGGCTACGTCACCGTCGACGAGGATACGCGCCAGGAGCTTCTCGACCACGCTGAATTGGGCGGAGACCTGAGCTTTGTCAGCGAGGCGGAGCGGGACGAAAACGAAAAACGCGTGTTGCAGATGCTCCGGCTGATCGTCTCCACGAGAGAGTACCAGTTCAATTAGAAGGGGTTAAGGTTTGTGGATTAGGGGCTGGGACTCCAACCCCTAATCCACAAACCCTGCCTCCGAGGTGAACACCATGACCAGGCCAGCCGGAATAGCCCGAACGGGTTTTCCCTTCCTCAAAACGATCGGGAACTTTACGAAGACGAGCCATCCGTACGATATCGCCTTGGGACAGGAAGGCCGGCTTTACGCCCTTTGCGGAGGTAATTCCGGCCCTGTCACGATCACCAACATGGAAGACGAAGACCTTGGCGCCTTCGGCTCTCCGGACTACGGCTTTCGATTCCCAAACGTCAAGCGGCCATACGGCTCCGACGATTGGCCGGTCCGAGACGGCGCGCTTCTCAGGCCCTGCCAGATCATCGTCGACCGAGACGAGCTGGTTTACGTCTCGGATGAAGGCGCCGACCGGATCTCGATCTTCAACAGGCACGGCGAGTTCCTCGGGAAGTGGGGTGAACATGGCTCGGACGACGGCCAGCTTCACCGTCCAGCGGGGATCGCTTTCGACGCCTACGAGGACATGTACGTGGTCGATACCCTGAACCACCGCGTCCAGAAATTCACGAAAGACGGCAGGTTCCTGGGCAAATGGGGCGGTTTCGGGCTGGGAGACCGCGAGTTCAACATGCCGTGGGGCATCGCGATCGACGAGTTCGGCCAGGTTTACGTCGCCGACTGGCGCAACGATCGGATTCAGGTGTTCGACTCGAACATGGCATGCATCTTCAAATTCGGCGGCTCGGGCAGCGGTAACGGCGAGTTCTGCCGGCCTTCGGGTGTCGCCGTCGACAAGCACGGGGACATCTACGTGGCCGACACACAGAACAACCGCGTGCAGCTCTTCAGTGAGGACGGTGTCTACGTACAGCAGTTCATCGGTGACGCAAACCTGTCCGTTTCGTATAGGGAGCCGATGATCAGGCCCAGGAAGACCTACCGCAGGCGACCCGAGACCGGTGACCTCGATCTTGTGAAGCTCCTGGGCCACCCGCGCTCCGTACGAGTAGACGATGACTTCAATCTGATCATCGCCGACTACGAGTCCCACCGGATTCAGGTGTACAACAAAGAGGCGTTCCCCCTTGGCGAGGACCAGGTAGCCCCTCATCGCAGATCGCCAACGCTGAACCCGGCCTTCACCGGCTAGCCCGCCGGCGACGGTAGCGGCAATCCCACTTCCTCCAGAGCTGGCACCAGCGGTGTCGTGGGTCTGCGCCGCCCACCGTTCGGTTGTCGACAATCCGGTCCGATTTCGCCCAGCTGACGGCGGATGGGCACTCTCATCTGTGATAACGTTCTGGCCGAACCGCTACAAGCTGCAATAGGAGGCGATCGCTTTGAATCACGACTTCGACAAAAGAGTAGCCGGGACGTTGCCCAAGGAGACGCTCTTTCTCCACACCTACGCGGGCGCGGCGAGCATAAAGGAGCTCAAGGATGGGCGCCTTCTGAACATCGTCGGCAGGCTCGAGAAGCAGATCTCCGAGGACGGTGGCGAGACGTGGAGCGAACCGGCGCCGCTGACCGACCGCTCTGGGAACCAAATCGTCGGGAATTCTGCCAACTTGGTGGTCTTGAAGTCGGGTGCGCTGGGTCTCATCTATGCGTTCACACCGGAGGGAGACAAGGGTAGGCCCGCCTGGTTCATCCGCTCCGAGGACGACGGCGAAAACTGGTCAGATCCGGTCTTGGTGAGCGAGCCTTCCATCAAGGCGGCAATCTGGAACGACACCGCTATCGTGACGAGTACGGGACGGATCGTCCTCCCAGTCTATTGGTATGTTGGGAAGAGGGTGATTATCCCGCAAGGCGTGTCGGCAGCGGTGGGCCTTTTTGGAGACGAGTGGACTGGCGTCGGCGGGCATGGCTACGAGAACATCATCGACACCACCTGGGTCTACTACTCGGACGATGAGGGACAGACCTGGCGAAGGAACGAAGACGGGGAGATGATGGTGACCATAGACTACAGCGCCGGGGGCCACTTCTCCTGCGAGGAGTCGGTCGTCGCCGAGGTCAGCCCCGGGCACCTGCTGATGGTCCACAGGACCCAACTGGGGCGGCTGTTCCAGAGTTGGTCCGACGATGACGGGTCAACGTGGTCCCATCCCGAACCCACGACCCTGGCCTCCTCCAGGGCCCCGGCCTGCCTGAGGCGCGTCCCCGGGACCGACGACCTCTTGATTCTGTGGAACCAGGTGTCGGGAGACGAGATCGAGCGGGGCAGGCAACGACACCGGCTGACCGCGGCCATTAGCCAGGATGGCGGGGCCACGTGGAAATTCAGGAAGAATGTCGGAGCTCTCGACGGCGACGAAACCACCTATGTCGAGCCGCCGCCGATCAGGAGCTACAGGGCAGCAAACTACGTGCCGAGGCTCCCGCACAGTGACCGGGTGATGGACTATGTGTCCGTGGGCTTCTGGAAAGACAGGGTGATCATAAACTCAAAGTTTAAGGAAAGAGGGTCGGACATCGACCTGCCGCCACGCGGCAAGGGGGTGCGGACCACCATCACCCTGGGCCTGCCTATTCAGTGGTTCTACGAGGCCTGACTTGATCGGTACCACCCCGGAACGATCTGGTATTCCGAGAAGGGACTGAGGAATGCTGCCGAAAATGCCGACGATCACTGCAACCGCGGTAACTGCCCCGCCGTCCTGGGCGTTGCTGGAGCGCAAGCTCATCGCCCTCATGGAGGACGGTGTCCACATGATGAGCAGGAAATACGCCGAGCGTAGCGGCGCGTGGTACTGGTCCGACGACTTGGACGACTACTACGAGCGGTCCTACAACTGGTGCCTGCTGTACAACATGGGCGGGGATGAGAGCCTGGTCGATCTGGCCCTCAAGCACTGGAACGCTACGACACGGCTGTTCGACGACAGGGCCAAGAACCGGGCCAACAACCTGGATTACCACCATGGCGTGACGCCGATGAAGCTGAAGCACAACATCCATAACGAGTACTTCAGCATCGCCCACCCCGGTGACGCGGAATGGCACCACATGGGCGAGGGCAACATGGCCTTCTACGATCTCGCGCTTGGCGATCCGACGATCTACGAGAACGTGCGCCGGGCGAGACGGTTCGCCGGCATGTATCTTGGCGAGGACCCCGAATCGCCTATCTACGACCCGGAACACAGAATCATCCGGTCGCCCATGCAGGGCAGCCTGGGTCCATACCACGGCGCGACGGTCGACGAGGTGAAATCGTACCTGCAGGGTGGCAGCCCCGCCACACCCGGCTGGCGGCCTAAGTCGATGGGTGTGCGCGCGTCGATCTACCCGGCTGTCAAGGAGCTGGAGCCTGACTGGTGGGAGGATCCGAAGCGAGCGGACGATATCGTCCGCCTGTTCAACAAGCTGGTCCTGGACGGCGATTCTGCCGCGAACCTGGCCGCCACCGGCCTGGTGACCAACGCGTACCTTTACACCGGCGACGAGAAGTACAAGCGCTGGGTAGTCGACTACGTTGAGGCGTGGTTGGGTCGTATCGAGCAGAACAACGGCATCATCCCAGATAACGTAGGTCCGACCGGGAAACCCGGCGAGCACCGAGATGGCGTCTGGTGGGGCACTCCGTACGGCTGGAACAGCTACGTTGGCTGGAGCCACATCTTCCATTCGCTGGCCGTGGCGTCCGAGTGTGCCGTGCTGCTCACCCGCGATATGGGCTACCTCGACCTGCTTCGCTCGCAGATAAAGGTACTACTGGACAACTCGATAACCCGCGAGGACGGCCAGCTTCTCGTGCCCAACAGGGCGACGCCGGACGGCTTCGTGCACGCTCACGTCGAGGAGTGGGACGCCACCTCGTCCACCAATCTGCGGCTCTACGAGCTGGCACACCTCTACCACGCGTCGATGTCCCCGGAGGACTACGAGTTGATTCTGCGCGTTCGCGACGGCGACAAGGAGCGTGACTGGAACGAAGAGAAGATAGGCGCCGCCCGCGCTGAGTGGGACTCCGAGTACAGCCGGTTCCAGTACTACGACGGCAAAAACCCCAACTGGCCCGAGAAGGCCCTGTCCCTTCAGTACCAGCTGGCGCTCGAAGCCCACCAGAAAATGGAGGACGACAACCGCACGGTGCCGGATATCATTCGGGACAACCGGGAACCGGTCAACGCCGTCTTCACCAAGGTTCTGACACATATCATATTCGGCTCGCCCCAGTACATGTACCACGGCGGCATGCTGCGGGCGACCGTCCGGTACTTCGATGCGGACCGCGTGCGACCGGGGCTCCCGCTGGACGTCGCGGTCCTGGTAGACGACTTGCGAGCGAACGGTGTTGGCGTGCAGCTCGTGAACACGAACTCGAACGAGACCCGGTCCGTGATTCTTCAGTCCGGCGCGTTCGGTGAACACCAGTTTACCGACGTGAGGTTCGGGGACAGCGACGGCACGGTCGCGGTAAACGGCAAGTTCTTCAAGGTCCAGCTACCTCCGGCCACAGCGGTACGGATCGACGCGGGCCTGAAGCGCTTCGTCAACGATCCCAGCTACGCCTTCCCCTGGCACGGTGACAAGATCCCGGTGCCCTTTGACTAGGTGCCGCTAACAGAGTGGGGAAGAATGGGGTGTGCAGAGGGGCGAAGCCCCTTTGCCGGGAGTCTGAGGGTGTCCCTCAGATTTGATCTCTCCCCCCTTCCTGGCCAGGAAGGGGGTCAGGGGGATGGTCGAAAGGATTGTGCAGCGCCCTACTAAGGCTTCACTACCATTTGAAGCTGGTTGGTGGGCTTTGCCAGCGCCTCGAATGCCTGCTGAATCCCATCCAGCGGTATGAAATCAGCCTCTCTTAGCATCGGTTCAACCGTTATCTTTCCAGACTGAAGCAGTTGGAGGGCGATCCGCCAGTCCTCTGTCCTGGTGCCGAAAGATGCCTGCAAGCTGACCTCCCTGCCCATCCACTCCACGGGCAGCGTGGAGATGTGCTCCCAGGCCAGTGCTACCAACACGACCTGCCCCTGGCGCGTCACCATGTTCAACGCCTGGTCCAGAGTGGAGCCTGCGCCTGCACAATCGAAGACCACCTGCGGGCCGGTGCCTCCGGTCAGTGACACCATCTTCGAGACCGCGTCCTCATTCATCGGGTCGACGAGCGCGTCGGCGCCGAGATCTAGGGCTGCCTGGCCCCTGCTGGGCACTGGCTCCGAGACGAAGACGGCCCCCGCCCCCGCCGCCTTGGCGGCCTGGATGCAAAACAGTCCAATTGGGCCGCCGCCAAGCACGGCGACCGAGTCTCCCAGTCGCATTTGCGATATCCTGACGGCGTGGACCCCAACCGCGCACGGCTCGCACAGGGCTGCCGTCTCGTCTGACACACCCGTTGGGACCGGCACGGGCTCCCATTCTTCCATTAGCACGTACTCCGCGTAGGCACGGAGTCGCTTGGCGGCGAAGCCCATCGTCCGGTAGTTGTAGCGCGGGTCTGCGACAGAGCTTCCGGCCTGGCTGGGCGGAGGCATGCCTCCGCCGCCGACCACGCGGTCGCCCTCATTCCAGCTGGAGACCCCAGGCCCAAGCGCAGCGATGGTCCCGCAGTATTCGTGGCCCAGGACGGTGCCTGGAGTAACAACATCGTAGAGAAAGCCGTGTACGTCCGAGCCGCATATGGCGCAGTACTTGACCTTGATCAGGACCTGACCTGGCCCGGGAGTGGGTGTAGGTATCTCTTCGATGCCGAACTGCTTGTTACCCTTGTAAACGGCTGCCTTCACGTCAACTCCTCCCTGTTACCGGCAATTCGCCATCAGCCAGCGGTCCCCATGCGCCGTAACAATACCACCACCTGTTCTCCCCCGGCCCGGTCGGGGCGTGTTTCCGGAACGCCCTCATCT